>CAZKTR010001054.1:0-1163 GCA_964555525.1 uncultured Pirellulaceae bacterium | reverse complement strand
ATCATGCTGGAGCAAGTCCATAGAAACGCCGCCGTCAAAGCAGCTGCTTGTTCGATTTCCATTTTTTGAATTGTTTCGAAAACGAACTTCTTGAAGGGCCAAACGCGAAGCGAAAAACATAGTCAACGAACTCAAATTGCGATAGTGTTTGTTTGCTTCAAAACCAACTTGGCGTAATCTATCGTACTAGTTCAACTACGTAGCCGATGTCGCCAGACTTCGGGCGAATTATCGGTACTCCTGAACTCTGGCGAGCCCAGCTACGGCAACGATTCGGCCTGCAGAGAAGAACTGTAAAATCATTACGCTTGATTAACTTCAAGCGTTTTTTTCATTCCGACTCAGATTCCGCTCCCGATTCCGAGGCCGACTCCAATTCAACGCCTAACCCATCAGCAATGCGATTTGCAAAAGCGAAATAGGCTGTTGCGGCGCACAAATCGTGAATGGCCAAATCGTCCAAGCCGTGCGATTTCAGTGATTCGACGTCGTCACGAATCATTTCTGCCGGGGACTGGGTGAGCTTTATCGCATATTCCAGAATCGCAATTTCACGCGACGATAAATCGGCATCACGAAAATCCAGCTCCAGCTTTTCAACTTTGGCTGCAGCATCTTCCGGCGACAATCCTGTCTTTGTCCATTCTCGGCCAAGACCTTGGCCATGATGAATCGTTCAGTAGTGGCACCCATTGAGTTTCGAAACAACCGTCGCCACCAACTCGCGTTCGACTCGAGACAACGAGCTGTTGCGATGCATCACCTCGATGTACAACTCGTAATGCAATCGCATCACGCGACTATGGATTCCATGAATCTGAATGATGTTGTCATCGTCGCCAACCTGATCTGCTTCGGGAATTTGATCTTTGGGTAAATACTTGATGAACGCCATTGGGAAAACCTTTCCGGAATCAAACAAATTTGCAAATTCGCAAACTCATCAACAGGATGCAACGATTGGTACAACGAAACCGTGATGGAGCAACGAGGTGACTTTCAGCCGACGCCATCCAGACAACATTCCGTTCAAATTCAGTCCCTCGTAACGAACCCGGCTGAGAATAGGAGTCAGTCCGCGATCGGCAATTGCACTTTCATTGGACTCGCCACTAATGTCACCATCAAAAACCTGCGAGCCTTACTCGTCTAACTAACTTGAG
>CAZKTR010001053.1:0-1164 GCA_964555525.1 uncultured Pirellulaceae bacterium | reverse complement strand
AACTTTGAACCGCATGCGAAATCAAATGTCGATTTGGGAGGAAGGCGGGCTGATCCTGAAAGACGCGACGCGACAACAAGTCGCTGACTCAACCTCCCAGTTGGGCAAAGCACTCTTCACCGCCGACAAACAAGTCGCTCATCAATGCGCACGCAATGCACTTCAAACGACGATTCAAGCCATCTACGGTTTGGGGAATACGTTTGCAAAACAGATTTCCGAGTTCCGTCGCGAACACGAAGAAATACCACAGCTTTGGCTCGCAAACCAAATTGGAGCCGCCGACCAATTCAAACCCAGCACCGACTTACCCCTCACTCAACTGGCAGCCGCAAAACTGACAGTCGACTCCAACGACGATCCATGCTCGGCCACGCAAAAGCAATTCGAGTCAATTCCTAAAAAAGTGATCCTCGGCCCGCTACTGGACGCGAGCATCGGAGGGTTCGCTGAATCGCTGTTGGAAGCGGGGGACTTCTTAGCTCGTAAAGATCGAATCCTAAACGACGCTCAGCAGACACTGGAATCGCTGCCCAAGAACACCGCCATGCTCCGAGTCGCCAGCGGGCTTAACGGCACCGGTCACCGGAATCTCTCGTACCCTCAGCAACTCCAAGTCACCGTCGACTTGCTGCAACTCGTGGAGGATTCTCCAGTCAACGTCCCGACAATGGTCAGCTTTGACTTCCCATGGGCCGAGCGACTTGCGGGTGCGGTTGGTGGGACTCATCCACTCCAGATCGCCGACTCCCTGACTCGACAAGGCGTCGAGGTATCCTTTTTGGGGCTCGAGATCAATTTAGATTTGTGGCCTAACGGCAGTGCCATTCGCGACCCACTGCAATGGATCGACCTAGTTGATATTTGGGCTCAACTGGGACTACCAATGGTACTTTGCTTACGCGTCCCCTGCGGTGGGACGGTCGAAGCAAAAGGAGTCGATACCCGGAACCAAACCAAAAGTAATTTTACCGATCGTCAGCGAATGGATTTCTTGAAGACAGTCCTACCGATGATGGTCGCACGACCTTCGGTACACGGCCTGATTTTTCAACAATGGCAAGACTCGGACGACCCTAGGTATCCAAACTCAGGCATCGTAGACACCAACGGATCCCCCAAAGAAATCTTTGAAGTACTCCAAGCCATTCGTGAAGCCAGCGG
>CAZKTR010001052.1:0-1166 GCA_964555525.1 uncultured Pirellulaceae bacterium | reverse complement strand
TGAACACGGTAACGTGTCAATCGATTGGTCGCCCGATGGCACAACCGTTGTTTTCTCTTCAGCAGATGGCGATTTGTATCTTTTCAATATCGAATCCGAAGCCGTTACCCGGCTGACTTCAACGGACGCAATTGAATCTGTTCCGTCCTATTCACCCGATGGAAAATCCATCGTTTACGCTGTTGCCCCGAGGAAGGGAGCCGCCCGTCGTATTCACGTTTTAAATCTGTCGAATCGTGTTAGCACTCCGCTTACCGAAGAGGATAAAACATCCGACTTTTTGCCTCGCTTTTCCGTGGACGGGAAAACAATCGTATTTGGCCGCGCTTACAGAAATCGCCTTTACAGTATGGGCGGGACTGTCTGGGATAACTGGGATGTTTGTGAAATGGACGTTAACGGCAAAAACCTTAAACGGCTTACCAATGAAAACTACTATCAACTTTTCCGGATGGTTCCCAAAACGGACGGCTCCATTGTCTATTCCGCTGGCACAGATGCGGAGCTTTACACCCTTGCAAAAGATGGCGATCCCAAACGAACACTTCCAGAAACTGAAAACCAAACCAAGAAGGTACATGCTTGGGCATCGGATGTTATGATTTCGCCAGATGAAACGAATATTGTCTTCACATCCGATCGAACGCGGCCCTTTTGGTATGACGTATGCCTTTGCTCGGATGGAAAAAAAACGACTGGCCTAGTTGGTTCAAAATCTCGTTTCAATCGCTACCCAGATTTTTCACCTGACGGCAAACGGATCCTGTTTATGGCGGGGACCAAGTTCGGGAACGGTAATAGACCGATATTTAGTTTGTGGGAGGTTTCAGTAAACGGCAAGTCTCGCGAAATCGCTTCTGATGAGCTATTTACGGATCCACTCAACTATCGACGAAAAAACGAAGAATAACAAAGCGAAACGCCAGATGTTTTCGCCCGTGCAATCGATGTAGCGCTAACGTTCGTCGATTGCTAGGTCCTAAGTTTGGGAACACTAATCTCCACTAATCGCACACTAATTTTTAGGTTCTTCGGGTCTT
Source organism: uncultured Pirellulaceae bacterium (assembly GCA_964555525.1). Lineage (GTDB taxonomy): Bacteria > Planctomycetota > Planctomycetia > Pirellulales > Pirellulaceae > Mariniblastus. Next base: position 126 of record CAZKTR010001052.1, on the reverse strand, counting down.
TTAATGCCCCAGCGGATTAACAAAAAATCAGTTGGAATACAAGCTCGCGGCGCAAGCAAGTGCATCTTCAAGAAGTTGACGGGTGCACTCGCTCGCGCGTCGAGGTAATGCGACACGATGTGCGTG
>CAZKTR010001051.1:0-1171 GCA_964555525.1 uncultured Pirellulaceae bacterium | reverse complement strand
TGTTTCTGAAAAAACTTGTTTTTGCCGATCTGAGCAAATCAGCCCTTCAAGGGCGTATCGGTTTTGCGTACAATCCGCGACTCACTAAAAACAGGCATATTAGCTTTACTGGTGTTCCGAATGAACAAGATGAAAACCCACAAAGGCACGAAAAAGCGATTTCGCTTGACTGCGACCGGCAAGGTCAAACACCGTGCTTCGGGTAAATCCCACCGCAACGTTCGCATGAGTGCAAAACGCACGCGGAATTTGCGTGGTGGCAATGCTTACCTAGACGAATGCATGATCAAATCGATCGTAAAAGCGTTAGGCAAGTACAGCTACTAACTTATTGCCGGAAATCGCTGGATGGTCGAATCACTTCGCCTCCAGCAAACTTCGCTCTGTCGGGCAACTAACGTCAGACTCCAGTCTGAGGCCTTACTAGCACAAATACAGGTTCAGAATAATGCGTACAACAAAAGGCTCCGCAAGAGCTAAAGCAAAACGACGACTCTTCAAGCGGGCCAAAGGCTATCGCGGCGGTCGTCGAAACATGATCCGCACGGTCAAAGAGACTTTGATCCGAGCAGGCGTTTTCGCGTTCCGCGATCGTCGAGTCAAGAAGCGAACTTACCGTAAGCTTTGGATCACTCGTATCAACGCCGCTTGCCGCATGCGAGGTCTTCGGTACAGTCAATTCATCCACGGTTTAAACAAAGCCGGAATCGAATTGGATCGAAAGTCACTATCCGAAATCGCCATTTGCGATCCGACTGGTTTTGACGCGATCGTCGAAACCGTCAAAGACGCGCTGGCCGCCTGATCCGATTGCATTTTTGCATTGAATCAATGGGTTCGACAATTTGAAACAAACGAAAAAGGAAAGGCAACCAGCTTAGTTGTCTTTCCTTTTTTTGTGCCCCTTCTTCCAACCAAACTTTAACCACCTTTCGTCGGCAAAAACATTATGTCCATCGAGTCGTTCGTACAACAACTGGATGAATTGGCCCAGTCGGCCACGTCCACTTTCGCTGCTGCGGCAGACGCTGCTGAACTTGACGCCGCCCGAGTAGAATTCTTGGCGAAAAAAGGCAAGCTCAAAGCCCTGGAGAAAAACATGGGCAGCGTCCCGGGAGAAAGCAGAAAAGAAGCCGGCATGAAATTGAATGCCGTCAAGCAAGCCATCCAA
>CAZKTR010001050.1:0-1174 GCA_964555525.1 uncultured Pirellulaceae bacterium | reverse complement strand
GGGAGCTTGCCGCTGGCGCCGGTGGTTTGCCGGTTCCAGTTCACAATGCCGGCGCGAATTTGATGGATGAACTGCTGGTAGAGTTCCGGGTTGTCCGATAGCAGACCGGCAGACAGACCGTATTGAGTTCGATTGGCCTCGGCGATCGCTTCTTCGAAACTGCTGACGCGGATGATGGTCATCAAGGGACCAAACAGTTCTTCGTCTTCTCGATCGGCCACGGCGGTGATGTCCAGCAAGCCGGGCGATAGTAAGGCATCGCAGTCGCGGTGTTGCTCCATTTCGATCAGTGCGACAGCGCCGCGGTCAATCAAGTTGGCGCAGGCGGACATCAATCGGTTGCCAGTTGCGGCATTGATGACTGTGCCCATGAATGGCTCGGGGGTGTCACCATTGAATCCGTATGAGATACCGAGGACTTGTTTTTTGAGCTCGTCAATAAATTGGTCGGTTTCCGGTCCGTCGACGACGATCAAACGCCGAGCGCAAGTGCAGCGTTGGCCGGCGGTCATGTAACCCGAGAGTACGGTCAAGTAAGCTGCCGCTTGAAGGTTTTTGGTTTCGTGGACAATCAGCGGGTTGTTGCCACCCATTTCCAGCGCCAAAATCTTTTGCGGTGTTGCGGCGAGGGTTTGGCTGAGTGCTACTCCGGCGCGACTGGAGCCCGTAAAGAACAGCCCATCCAGTTCGTCGTGTTTGGAAATCGCTTCGCCGACTTCGCGACCGCCGTGAATCAAGTTGAGGACGCCAGTTGGCAGGCCGACTGCTTCCCACTGCTTCACCAACCAGCCGCCGACAGCCGGTGTGAGTTCGCTGGGTTTGAACACTACGGTGTTGCCAGAGATCAAGGCGGGGACGATGTGGCCGTTGGGAAGATGAGCCGGAAAGTTAAACGGGCCGAGGACTCCACAGACCCCGTGCGGTTTGAAACGAGTGACCGCAGTTGCGGCGCCCAGCTCAAACGAAGTCGTGCTGCGGCGGGTCTCCAAGGAATCGATGGAGACTGTGACTTTGCCAATGACGGCGGCCGCTTCAGTTTTTGTTTCCCAGAGTAGTTTGCCAGTTTCAGCCGCGATGAGTTCGGCGAGTTCGTCGGCGTATTGTTCGACCTGATCGGCAAACGCATTGGCGAGGGCGATTCGGGCTTGGGTTCCTAAGTCCCACCACGGGCCGA
>CAZKTR010001049.1:0-1178 GCA_964555525.1 uncultured Pirellulaceae bacterium | reverse complement strand
CGGGAAGAGCTCAAACTTTGGCTGGAGTGCCGATACCGTAGTTCGCAAGGGTTTGGCGCAGTGCCGCAAGTTGATCGGCATCCAGTGGTGTCATCGGCAAACGAAGTTCACCGGTGTCGCGGCCAAGTTCTGCCATGGCGGCTTTGACAGGGATCGGGTTGCTGGCGATCGACAGTAAGTCTTGGCACAACGGGAACAATTTTTGGTGCCACTCTTGAGCTTTGGCAACATCACCAGCAGCAAACGAATCGACCAAGGCGATCATGTCTTTGGGCACGATGTTACCGACCACCGAAACCACACCTTCACCGCCGATAGACATTAGCGGTAGCGTCAAACTGTCGTCGCCACTCAGGATCGTCAAGTCAGTCATCGATAGAACCTGTGAGGCTTGGTCGAGCGAACCAGTGGCTTCTTTGACCATTGTCACGGTTTGGAACTCAGCGATTCGAGCGATGGTTTCAGGCTCAATGTTCTTGCCGGTACGGCCTGGGATGTTGTACAGGCAAATCGGAATCTCGATCGCTTCGGCAATGGCTTTGTAGTGTTGGTAAAAGCCTTCTTGCGTGGGCTTGTTGTAATACGGAGCCACTTGCAGTGTCGCGTCGGCGCCTTCTTTAGCAGCCCACTGAGTCAGGCTGATTGCTTCGTTGGTGCTGTTGGATCCAGTGCCTGCCATGACTTTAATGCGGCCGGCTGCGATTTGAATCGTCTCGCTGATCACTCGCTCGTGTTCGGCGTGTGATAGCGTGGGAGATTCGCCTGTTGTACCCACCGGTACCAAACAAGTTGTGCCCGCATCGATTTGGAATTCGATTTGCTCTTTGAGTTTGGCGACGTCCAGTTTTCCGTCGGTAAACGGAGTAACGAGAGCAACTGACAAACCTGCAAAATCTGAACCACGACGCGACATCTTCGTCTCCAAAACAATGTTTCGCTGGACTGGCCAGCGGTGTTATTTAAAGCGGAAATCTTACGATCTTTGAAACGTTTTTACTAGTATGTTTTTGACTCTTTAGGCGTAGCCGGAGTCGCCAGACTTCGGGATGTTAACGTGAGCCGTTTTGGCGCTAGCCACGGTTTATGAGTGATGCAACCGTGGCTAGCGCGTTCGGCTCACAACCCCAGCTACGAGAATTAGCCTTGGCAAAGGTCTTTCATCTCACGAACCGCTTGCT
>CAZKTR010001048.1:0-1179 GCA_964555525.1 uncultured Pirellulaceae bacterium | reverse complement strand
TTCAAAATAGCTAACTGTAACTCCACCGGCGTTGGCCAAGATATCGGGCAGCACCGTCACGCCGCGTTGGTGCAAAATTTCATCGGCGTCGGCGTCGATCGGACCATTGGCTCCTTCGACAATCACCTTCGCTTTAATATTATCGACATTGCTGGCAGTGATCACGCCACCAATCGCCGCCGGGATCAACAGATCGCAGTCGAGCTCCAAGAAATTTTCGTTGGCGACTTTGGTAACGGTCGCAACTTTCTCGAAACCTTCAAGCGTGCGGTTTTCGATTACGTAGTGCAGTGCGGCGGGAATATCAATACCGTCAGGGTTATGGTAGCCCCCCGACACATCGTTGATGCCAACGATTTTGTATTCCGATTCGACCATGTACTTGGCCGCGTGCCGTCCAACGTTTCCAAAGCCTTGAATCACAACGCGCGTGTCGACCGGTCGCATTCCCAAACGGCTGAGCAATTTAAAACATAGAATGCCGACGCCGCGGCCAGTGGCTTCTTCGCGCCCTTTGGCTCCGTAATCTTCGACAGGCTTACCAGTGATACAAGCCGGATTGAATCCGTGATACTTTTCCCACTGATTACGAATCCAAGCCATGGTCTCAGAATCAGTACCCATGTCAGGCGCGGGAATGTCTGAGTCGGGGCCGATGATGTCGTGAATCTGGTCAACGAACTTTCGAGTGATTCGCTCTTTTTCTTTTTTGGAAAGCGTACGAGGACTGACAGCAATCCCGCCCTTAGCTCCACCGTAAGGAATATTAACGACGGCAGTCTTCCAAGTCATCAACGACGCCAACGCCAAGACTTCATCCGAGTCGACTTCGGGATGGTATCGCAATCCACCCTTCATCGGCCCGCGTGCATTATTATGTTGAACACGAAACCCCATCAATGTCTCAACACGACCGTCATCCATCTCAACGGGCACTTCGACCTTAATCTCTCGTTTGGCCGAAATCAGCAACTTTCTTGAAGCCTCGTCAAGCTCCAAAACATCTGCTGCACGATTGAAATAAAACAACACCGTTTCAAACGCACTCATGGACGAATTGTGTTTTTGGTCAGCGGGGGTCATAATTGTTTCCTTGGAAAGTTCACAAAGCTGCAAATCGCAATTTTGTCAGCGCCTCTACGATAGCTGACGATGAAAATTGTTTCATCATCGACTGCA
>CAZKTR010001047.1:0-1179 GCA_964555525.1 uncultured Pirellulaceae bacterium | reverse complement strand
ACATCTTACACGTAATTCGTTAGAATCAAATCCAGCGCGTCCAACGCAGACGCTCAAAATAGTTCCTCTCCACTTCGAGACCCGGTCTGATGAAACGCACCATTATTTTTGCAATCGCCCTGTTCATGCTGTTCGGCTCAACCGCGCAAGCTCAAAATCCACAGCGCCGCGAACTGCTCCAAGGCTTGCTGCAAGGTTTAATTGACTCACAGATTGAAAAAGCAAGGCAACCTCCCCAAAATCAACCATACCGTCCGGGTCCTGGTCAACGCCCGCCGTATGCTCAACCCGGGCGTCCCGGCAAAGCTGGTCCAGCAGTGAAGATCGAAGTCTCTCCGAAGATGGTTGCCGCTCGGCGAACACTTAACCAATGGGGCAAAGCATCAGGCAATTTGGTCATCGAACTTCAACGCAATGAACAGGCGTTGCCTCAACTGCGTCCCATACTGGCCGATTCGATGCGATTCCAAGCTGCCGTTGGAGGGCTTTGTCGCCGAGCAGAATTGTCGCCGACGATTGGTCCTCTAAAGAATGATTTCGCCGCGTTGGATCGTGATTGGCGAATCATCAACAACCGCCTTCAAGCAACTCGCGGTCTTCCAGCGGCTTGCCAAGGTTATATCACCACGCTCAACGATCTTGACCGACAGCTCTGCGATTCATTCCAGATTGAACCACAAGTCAACCGCCGTGAACTAGGCCGTTTGGCCGCCACGATGAACAACGATTTTGATCACTTATTGCGAGGCCTTTATTTCAATCGCAGCCCCAAAGGCAAGCAGTTGATTCCCGAGGGACAAAAGCTACAAGCCAACATCGGACAAGCCGCTGCATTGGCTTCTCGCGGAAGCTACAAACAGCTTGTCAACGCCTACAAAGGGTGCTTTAAAGATTGGCGCAAGTTCAGCCGACGCGTGTTAGCGTTACGAGACGAACGGCTTAAGTTTTCAATCCAGCACATTGAAGATAACGCTCGATTGATCCAAGAACAGTTGTTTCTTCCGGTCGAACTTGATCGTGGCTACCTCGCGGCAATCACTGCGGATTTGACGATAGAATCTAATCAGTTGTTCCAAAAAATCTCGATGGCAGATTTGTTGGCACAAAAGAATCCGCAAATGATACTCAACCGCGGCCGAGCATTCACACAAGCTTGTGCCAAACTAAACCAAGAAATCG
>CAZKTR010001046.1:0-1179 GCA_964555525.1 uncultured Pirellulaceae bacterium | reverse complement strand
CCCTGGCGGTTTGGCCCCGAAACAACTGCCGCTGATTGGCGACGCGAAGGTAAAGCCGCCATGTTGCAACGTGACCAGCGTTGGCATCAGGGACTGATTCCTCAAGGATACTACGCGGAATTCTTCGCCTTCGGGCCTCTGCCTGGCAAAGACGATACCGTATACGCACCGCAACATCGACATAGTCGTAACCAAACGTACGACTATCGACAGGCTGATTTCGTGGCCACGTTTTTGGAAAACAAAGGCCTGGGCAAACAAAAATTTAAAACCGATATTGCGCCTAGTCATGAACCAACCTCCAAGACCGTCGTTCCCGGCGTCTACGCCCGCACACCAGGAAAACCGTTTTTCATTGCCTATGGTGGCTTCCTGCCACACGACCCGTTCATCGCGCCTCGGTCCTACTTTGATGACTTAGAATCGATCATTAGTCCCAGCGATTTGGATATCGAAGCGTTGGACCAGTTAAACAAGGTCTACCACCGTAAGGCTGCGGTGGGCGTCGAGGACTTGATGCACGAAAAAGCTAGAGAGCTCGCAAACCTAGCTAAAATCCACAAAGCGATTGTCACGATTGGAGAAACCAAACATCAAGACCGGCTGGCCACTTGGCGGGAAGCGGTTTTTGCGTATTTGGCATGCATTCGATTTGCCGACGATTGTGTAGGTCGAGTACTGGACGGCTACGATCAATGTCCAGAAAAAGAAAACACCATCGTTGTCTTGCTCAGCGACCACGGTTGGCACTTGGGCACCAAGGAGCACTGGGCAAAATCATCTCCGTGGCATGAAGCGACTCATACTCCGTTCATGATTTTGGCGCCCGGAATGCAGCCGGGCAATTGCGGCAAAGCGGTAACGTCATTGAGTGTTTACCCTACGTTATTAGAGTTGGCGGGGATACCAATGCCTCACGACCAAAACGCGGAATCGCAGGAACTGGAAGGTAAAAGCTTGGTCCCGTTGCTCGAAAATCCTGATACAGATTGGCAACATCCCGCCGTCATCAGCTACCAAACGCATCGACCACCGAAGACTCGTTTGTTCATTGCAGTCAATGAGCGATTCCGACTCGTTCGATACGAAGGTACCGATGACGAAGAGTTTTATGACCTTAAAAATGACCCGCGAGAGATTAATAACTTGGCACCGCTTACCAGCGAAACGTCACTAGAA
>CAZKTR010001045.1:0-1181 GCA_964555525.1 uncultured Pirellulaceae bacterium | reverse complement strand
GTAAGCTTGCGGGGGATGCGGCGATGCTGGAGACCAAGTTACTGGAAGAGGCCAAGGAATTGTCCGATGCCAGCCAAACGGATGACGATTATGAAATCGCTTGGGAAGCAGCCGATGTGTTGTATTTTAGTTTGGTTGCAATGTTGAAGAACGGAGTGACGCTTGACCGAGTCTATGACGAACTATCGCGGCGAATGAACCGCGTTGTCCGTCGCAAAAATAAATTGGAAGATAAATGACTTTGCTGAAAACCATCAACGCCAGCGACTTTCAGCCAGACGCTGCTCCCCGTCCATTGGACGAAGCGACCTTGGCTGCAGCTGAATCGATCGTTAGTGATGTGCGTGAAGGCGGGCGTGATGCCTTGATCGATTACGCGAAAAAGTTCGATGGTCATGTCGATGGACAGCCGTTGTTGCTTGGACGCGATGCGCTGACGGCGGCTAAGGACCGCTTGGACGCGGCTGACTTGGCGTTGTTGGAACGAGTGGCTTCGCGAGTGCGCGAGTTTGCTCAGGGCCAATTGAACGCGATGTCGGAAATGGAAATGCCAGTCCCCGGTGGCAAAGCAGGACACTCGATCGTGCCCGTCCAAAGAGCAGGTTGTTATGCACCAGCGGGTCGGTACGCATTGCCATCGACCGTGATCATGACGGTCGTTCCAGCGGTGGTTGCTGGATGTGACCAGGTGGTGTTGGCGACGCCGGGTACCAGTGACTTAATGCTGGCCGCTGCCGCTGTGGCAGGCGCCGATTACGTATTGGCCGTCGGGGGTGCTCAAGCGGTCGCGGCGATGGCCTATGGCTTCGAAGGGTTTGAACGTTGTGATGTGATCGTTGGCCCTGGTAATCGGTGGGTGACCGCGGCCAAGAAAATCGTCTCGGGTGACTGCGGCATTGACATGCTGGCCGGCCCTTCGGAACTGGTGCTGGTTGGGGACGAATCGTCGGATCCGGCAACTGTTGCCGCTGACTTGCTAGCTCAGGCTGAACACGACGACGATGCTCGTGCGTTTTTGGTGACCACCAGTATCGATTTGATTCAAAAAGTGAAGGCTGAGCTAGAACAGCAATTGAGTGTTTTACCAACGGCGACGACGGCGAAAGTTGCCTTGGGTAACGGCGCGGCAGTGTTGTGTGATTCAGTGGAACAGGTGATCGCGGTCTGCAATGCGTTGGCGC
>CAZKTR010001044.1:0-1181 GCA_964555525.1 uncultured Pirellulaceae bacterium | reverse complement strand
GGCGATGATCTTGAGGAAGCGGTTGTTATCGAGAACCTTGCTGACTTGGTCACTGAGAAGACATTGATCTCCGGTGATGCGACACCAGCGGAAGGCGACAGTGTCACTTTCCAAATCGAGGTCACCAACATCGGTGCAGCCCAAGCGACTGGCGTTTCCTTGATTGATCAATTGCCATCAGGAATCACGTTTACAGGCAGTTCAGTAACCCAAGGTGTGTACAACGCCAGCACTGGTGTGTGGGATATTGGAATTATCAATAATGGCTCCGACGCGATCATCACTTTGACGGGTACGGTTGATATTGGTGAGGGTGGCAACACGATTACCAACATCACCACTGCTGCCAGTGGAGATCAAACGGATCCATCAACCGTTGGTGATGACCTTGAAGAAGCAGTTGTCGTTGAAAACCTGGCCGATCTGGTAACGGTTAAAACGCTTGCCAGTGGTAATCCTGCTCCACTTGAAGGTGAAGTCGTCACCTTCCAAATCGAAGTGGTCAACAACGGTACGGCTCAGGCAACCAACGTCTCGCTGACAGATCAGTTGCCAGCGGGTATCACGTTCACCAGTAGCTCAGTGACTCAAGGAACTTACGATTCAGCGACTGGTTTGTGGACGATTGGTACTCTGAGTGCCGGCGGCGTGGCAACGATTGAGTTGTCAGGTACAGTCGATGTAGGTGAAGGTGGAAACACGATCACCAATATCACGACTGCGGCAACTGGTGACCAGCCAGATCCGTCAACCGATGGCGATGACTTGGAAGAAGCGGTTGTTGTTGATGCCAATGCAGATTTGGTGACGGTTAAAACGCTGGCCAGCGGGAACGCTGTTCCACTCGAAGGTGAAGTTGTCACCTTCGAGATCGAAGTGACTAACAACGGAACAGCTCAGGCAACGAACGTCTCACTGACTGACTTGCTGCCAGCAGGTTTGACAGCGACTGCCGGCAACGGAGTCGTGACTCAAGGTGCTTACGACGCGGCAACCGGTCTGTTCGATATCGGAACACTCAATATCGGCGAAACGGCTATCCTAACACTCGAAGGTACCGTCGATGTGGGCGAAGGTGGAAACACCATCACCAACATCACCACCGCAGCTATGGGCGATCAACCCGATCCATCAACGGTCGGTGACGACCTTGATGAATCTGTCGTTGTCGATGCCAACGC
>CAZKTR010001043.1:0-1183 GCA_964555525.1 uncultured Pirellulaceae bacterium | reverse complement strand
TCCCTGTTCTTATTTTAGGCGACCCCGGAACGGGAAAAGAGCTTTTCGCAGAAGCCATTCACGAGGCCAGTAAACGCAAGGGCAAGCCTTACATTCGAGTCAATTGTGCTGCGATTCCCGATAGCCTTCTGGAGGCTCAGTTGTTTGGCTACGTCGAGGGAGCGTTCTCTAGTGCCAAGAAGAAAGGTCAATCGGGCCTTTTTGAACAGGCTAATGGAGGAACGATCTTTTTGGATGAGGTCGGTGAGTGCAGCCCCGCGATGCAGGCCGCGTTGCTTCGTGTGCTTCAACCGCCAAAAGGAAAAGGCCCTTGTTATCGTGAATTCTCGCCAGTAGGAGACGCTGCGGACATTCGCCACAGCGACGTACGAATCATCAGCGCCACAAATCGCGACCTGACCCAAGAGGTTGAGGATGGCAACTTCCGCGAAGACTTGTTTTACCGACTCGCCGTCATCAAAGTAAAACTCCCTTCTCTCCGCAGTCGCAAATCGGACATCTCAGACTTAGTGGATGCCCTGCTAACCGATATCAACAAAGACTTCTGCAACAAACAGGAGGGATTCACAGAGAAATCCATTTCTGCGGCCGCAAAAACATTTGTGCGAAGCTACGACTGGCCCGGAAATATCCGCCAGTTACAGAACACCCTTGTCGAAGCTGCAATTATGTGTGAGGGCGACACGATTGAGACGCCAGATTTGAAGTCTGCGATTGCCGACGCCCCCGGTGGATCCTTGGGGTTTTTCGATCAGGAACTCGGCAGTGGCTTCAGCCTTCAAAACCTGTTGGAAGAAGTAAATCGCAAGTATTTGGTACGCGCTATGGAAGAAGCCGACGGCGTGAAGACACGTGCTGCAGAACTACTTGGCATTTCAAGTTACCAAACGCTGGACGCACAAATGAAACGCCTGAAAGTCAAAGCCCCCAAAGCTAAATGATCACTATCTACAGCTGTTGCTTTTGGGCCAAAATGATCAATTGGCACGCCGAATGCATTAACCACATTTCATGCGATTGGAACATGACTCCATAATGAAATCCTTAAACTTTGAGTTTTTGAGGTCTCGCTGGCCAGAGCTGGCAGGGCTCGGTGGTTTTGCGGAAACGTACGCACACACCGACCCAAAGGGCTCACTCGCCAAGCTACGCCAGTTCGGCGAAGAGCTAACGAAGTGGATCT
>CAZKTR010001042.1:0-1184 GCA_964555525.1 uncultured Pirellulaceae bacterium | reverse complement strand
CAAAAACTTCAAAATCTGCACCAGCGCGAGCCAAGCTTGGCAGTTCGAGACTCGTGCCGTTCCCGACACCGCTACAATCAACCAAGCGGGACTGCTAACTTATGACAATGACTATGTATTGGCTTCAGAACCCGTGATTAACAGTGGCTGGGGACAGAGTTGTCGAAGTGACGTCCAGCTCACACCACGTTCTGCGAATCACAGAAGCACAGAAGCATTGGCCAGGCGCACGGGCCACCATGCCCGTCGTGAAGCGCAGGGCGAACAGAAACGTTGGCAGCATGCCGTTGATAATCGAGCTACAGAGGTATCCGGTTTATCGCGGGGCCGAATCGTTGCGGGATCGAATGTGCAGATGTCGAGCGCGGAAAGTGTCGGAAACAGTACTGCTGCTGCTGCCAGCGCGCTACGAGTGCTTGCTAGAGATACCTACAATCCGATGTGGACGATCATCAGTGCTTTGCAGCTCTGATATCAGGAAACAGTGCCGAATGCGCGTGTGGCGTCCGACCATCCTACAAACTGCACACTTCCCGCAAGCAAAACATCAGAAGCGTAATTTGGTTTGTAGCAAAACGTAACCGACTCTTCTGGCCTGCACGCCTGTGCCCCATGCACCTAAAGCGATAGAATTCAGTCGGCGGTGATCGATGGGCAGTTGATGTTTATGGAAGCGTACGCGCTGAACTCCTGGCCGTAAGGAACCGCTCCATAGTGCGCCAGATGGTAGCGGAGGTGCAGCTTGTGGTGGCCCGAGGGTTGCTCGATAGTGATGGGGATGCCATGGTCCGTCATCGTGTAGTCCACATCCGCTTCAGCTCTCACGCCCACCGAACAAACGCAGGTAGCCAACAGCACGAGAAGCAGCCGCATCGCTACCGTCTCTCCAGCACCCTCGACAACGTTTCTCAGCTTTCGGTGCAGGGCGCGATCCGTCAAGGTGCCTGGCTCATCAGACTACTGAACGGAACATCCAAGCTCATAATCTGAATTCTGTCTTGCAGCACCTCAGCCTGCTGACTCCCGTGGTACAGAGTGAACCGAGTGGAAGGTTCCCAGCTCTTTTGAGATGGTGGTTTCGTGACAACTGGCGGGAGAGGCTTGTAGCATGCAAAGCACGGCACGGGATTTCCGCTCGCTCAATCACTCATGCAGCGCGGCCAGATTTTCGCCTTATTCATCAT
>CAZKTR010001041.1:0-1187 GCA_964555525.1 uncultured Pirellulaceae bacterium | reverse complement strand
AGATGTTGACTGCACTACCACTGACGGCACTGAATCCTTGACCGAATGTCCCTCCTGTGATGTTAACCGTACTGCCGTTGAAGGCATCGAAATCAACACCGATTGTTCCTCCCGAGATGTTAACCGTACTGCCGCCGAAGGCATCGAAGTTGTTTCCGACGATTCCTCCTGAGATGCTAACCGTACTGCCGCCGAAGGCACCGAATTCCTCGCCGATTGTCCCTTCCGAGATGTTGACCGTGCCGAAGGCACCGAATTCCTCGCCGACCGTCCCTCCCGAGATGTTGACCGTGCCGCTGGCACGGAAGTTATTTCCGACCGTCCCTCCCGAGATGTTGACCGTGCCGCTGGCACCGAAGTCATTTCCGACTTGCCCTCCAGATATCTTAACCGTGGTGCCGCTGGCACGGAAGTTATTTCCGACTTGCCCTCCCGAGATGTTAACCGTGCTATCGAACGCATCGAAGCCTGCACCGACTTCCCCTCCTGAAATATTGACCGTGCTGCCGCTTTCGGCATCAAAGCTAGTACCGATGCTTCCCGCCGAAATATCGACCGTACTGCCATTGGTGGCATCGAAGAAATCTCCAAATGTCCCTCCCGAAATATTGACCGTCGCACTATTACGGGCGCCGAAGAAACTACCGACGGTTCCTCCCGAGATATTAACCGTGCTACCATCAAAGGCACTGAAGTTATTTCCGACTTCTCCTCCAGAGATGTTAACCGTACTGCCGTCGAGGGCCTCGAAGGCCTGGCCAACTGTCCCTCCCGAGATGTCGACCGTGCTATCGAACGCATCGAAGCCTGCACCGACGTCCCCGCCCGAGATGTTGACGGCGCTATTAAATGCGGAGAGTCTGGAGCCAACCGCCCCAACCGTCCCTCCCGAGACATTGACCTCGGATGCGACGACAATAACATTTCCGCCAACGTTCCCCGCCTCAACATTTAATGTTGCGCTTACGGCAGTGAAGTCATTGTTTAGTTCTCCGCCGCTTTCGACAGTCAGCGTCTGCCCCGTTCTAATACTGCGCAATGTCGAAGCGGTGTTGATTGTTTGGGAAGTGGTATCAGCTGTTGGAACGGACGTTTCAATTAAGTTGACACCATTTAGGCTGTCCGAATTGAGACTTGAAAAGACAAATGACGAACCATCTTCCAATCTTCCAGTAAAAACATCTCCC
>CAZKTR010001040.1:0-1188 GCA_964555525.1 uncultured Pirellulaceae bacterium | reverse complement strand
GTCCATGGCGTCCGGCAGGGATGTGGCTACGAGTGACGTGGACGACGATGCGTCGGTGCTGTCTGTGATGGTGTCGCAGAGCAACGTGGGCAAGGTGTGCAAGAGTCCGGAAGGCACCGGAACATTCTCGACGAGGTCCCCGCGGACAACACGCAGAGAGTCTCTGAGCCCAGAAAAAGTGGACACGTTCACAGAGGCAGCACCCTCGGTTGCTCTTCTACAGGTGAGTTCTGTTGCAGCATGTATAAAAACAATTGCGCTTTTGGTGTATGCACGCGTCTGTCTGCTACCACCTACTAGGTTCGATGGCCTGCCCCCTTTCGCGAGTCTTGTGTTCCCTTACCAAGTTCTATGTGTTCGGGGTTTCAAGGTCTTGCAAGGTTGCACAAGATAGCCGTACCACTGAGTCGACGCAGCAGAGCAACTGTAACAGTGTTGCGCTGTGCTTCAGGCAAACCTCTCCGTGGCTCGCACGCCTACCAAGTCCGATCAGACTCTTCGAGGCACTGCGGCATCTCCTGGACAGTCACCAGGTGGCGTGAGTGACATCGACGATACCATCTCATGCATGCACATGCCACCGCCACCCACGGGGCCCACCGGGGGCGTCGCTAGCGGATTCTTCGAAACCGCAACCATGGGAGGCGCCGGAAAGTCCCCAGAGAAAGAGGGCCTCGCTGCGATGATGCCTCAGGTGCTGCAGGACGGCGCAGCTGCAGAGAGGCGCAAACGGGTCAGGAAGGCTGCAGCTGAGAGCAACGCGGCCAGGAAGGCTGCTGCTGCGAGCCAGAGCAACTCCACACGTACGCCTCAACCTCTACAGCCCTCAATGACATGCAGCAGCTTTTTGGGTGCTTCATTTCTCATGCAGTAGCAGGATAGACCCCGCTTCGCATGGTATAGAGTACGATGGCGGGCAGCAACATTACTGCCGCGGGGCATGTAACCGAATCACACACAGTGAGTGCTTCATGACAAATTGTGGAGTGCTGTAGCGAAACCGATCCCCGAGAACTCTGGAACTGCCGCAAGCAATGCTGCTACGGAGATTGGGGCATGCGAAACAGAGTTTGAGCTGGCTGAGCGTGCCCAGCAGGCCCGAGAGGAGCTAAGTGGACTGCTGCGCTCCCGCAACAAGAAGCCATGAGTCCTGCTCAGCACCTGTGTGCGGTTTTTGGTCTCCAGAGA
>CAZKTR010001039.1:0-1188 GCA_964555525.1 uncultured Pirellulaceae bacterium | reverse complement strand
CCTGTAACAAACCGATCTTCTGCGCAACTAAGGACTGTAGATGAGGCAAATTGCACCTTAAGTTGGTCATGAATCGAAAAAAAGCCAAGCAAGTATTCCACGAGCTATTCGATCGCAACTGTGGTCGTTGGAATGGAATCGCGCGATGCTATGCGGCGCCCGCCGAACGAGACGATCTGTTGCAGGAAATACTCTTGCAGATCTGGCGATCACTGCCCAGCTTTAAACAGCAGGCCGAGATCGACACGTGGGCGTATCGTGTTGCGTTAAACACAGCCCTCGGTTGGGGTAGAAAACGGAAGCGCCGCGACGAAAAGCTGCCTCGCGACGGAATCGATGACTTGGCCACATTGGCTGATTCTCAGTCGAGCACAGCGAATACTGAACAACGAATTCTGGATCAATTCGTTGCAATGTTAAGCGACTCGGAACGCGCAGTCCTTTTGCTGTTCATGGACGACATGCCCCAGGAAGCGTCGGCGAAAGTTCTCGGAATCTCGCCAGCGGCGTATCGAGTTCGGGTGCACCGGCTGAAAAAGAAGTTTCAGGAAACCATTTAAATTAATCGGAGACAAAACCGTGAATCTTCATGAACTAGGGCCATCGTGGCGAGAACAAAATAACAGTCAGAGCCGCTTGAGTGCCAATGCGCTGGTGGGAATCATTCATCGAGCGGATCGAGCTCGATGGACAAATTGGCTGATGGGCGCGATCGGATGCGTGATCGCGCTTCTGGTCGTAGGGGATTTTGGTCGCGCGATGATGAACGAAAACTCAAGTAGGCTTGTTCAAGCCGGCGCAGCGCTGTGTTCCTTGGGTGCGATGGTACTTTTGCCGCTGATCACCCGCGACCTTTGGCCAATTCGTTCAACGGGTGAAAGTACCTGCAACTATTTCTCACGAGAACTGCGGCGTACCGAGAAACTGATTGCGTCCAACAAGTCTCCCACTATCTACGCGGTTTTGGCCCTAATAACCGTCGGTGTTGTTTTGATGGCGATTGGCGGGTGGCTGGGCGAAAGTGACTTTTATCGCACGCCCCTGCCAACCCCAAGAGTGATTTTGGTGATTGCTGGGATAATAGTAATGAACATCGTTATCTTGTGGTTAGCACGGATCCATGTTCAGCGTGGCGAGCAACGTCGAGTCGATTTAGAAGCGTTGCTTGCCGAGTTTCGAGATGAGGAG
>CAZKTR010001038.1:0-1189 GCA_964555525.1 uncultured Pirellulaceae bacterium | reverse complement strand
GAATAAACGTTATCGACATTGAGAGAATTTTCGAAGTCAGGAGCCTCAGCAAAACGGAAGCTTCCGTCTTGCTCGACAACAATCACGCCATCGTTCGATTCCGGTGCCAATTCAAATCTAAAATTATCATCGCCAAATACAGAGGCTCTCAATTGATGTGACTCAGTCGAATTCTCTTCCTGACTGAATTGTGTCTCGTCGAACTCCGCCACATCGGTAACTGATAGATTGATCTGCTGCTCTACAGTAAGGCCTGTCGTATCCGAAGTGGCCACAATGGTAACGGTGTAAACGTTATCGCCGCTGATGTTGCCATTGCCATTACCGTCAAGGGGGTTCTCAAAATCTGGAGTCGTTGCCAACGAGAACACGCCTGTATTAACGTCCAAAGAAATCAGGCCACGATCGTCATCGATGCCGGGCAAGAAATCATAGGTAAAAGTATCGTTGCCCAACTCAGACGCATTCAATTGATGCGTTACAGTGGAATTCTCTTGCTGGGCAAATTCCGTTTGGACGAATTCCGGTACATCGGTAACCGTTATCGTCAAATCACGATTCGTTCCACTCCCTTGGTCGTCTTCAACTCTGACAATTATTTCATAGACATTGTCAAACTCGCCCACTTGGTTGGGATTTTCAAAATCTGGAGCTACTACGAAGCTCAATCGACCAGACGTCTCTACTATAGTGAACAGCGCCTCATCGGGACCGCCGACAATCGAGTATCCTATAGAAATGCCTTCAGGATCGGTGGACTCAAAATCCACAACAAAGGTCGTGTTTTCTTCAATTGAAAACACAGACTCGTCCGTATCAAAATCGGCGGGTCGATTCGCGGGCGTAATCTCGGTCGCCAGGCTAAATTCCGACGTATCCGAAGTTGAGTTATCAATAACGATTGCGGCCACATCGGCCCCAAGAATCAGCCCACTCGGCCAGCCTTCAGGAGGCGTAACTAACTCCGCTGTAAACTCCCCCGTGGCGGGATTATAACTAGTTTGATCGGCGACATTGATTGTATCAAAGTACAGCTTACTATCATTCGGGCCAAGCAAGTACAATTCAATCTTTGGGTCCTCTATCAAATGTAAAACCGAACCCTCGATGACAAGTACATTACCTTGAAGCCCGATAGAGCTAATTTCCGGGCGGTCAATTCCGTTGCTTCCTGTATCAAGATCAAGAA
>CAZKTR010001037.1:0-1192 GCA_964555525.1 uncultured Pirellulaceae bacterium | reverse complement strand
CGACTTCGCGAGTAATACGTGCCTACTCGATTTTCGATCGCGTGGGCCAAGCTTTCTGCGTTCGAATAGGCGAGCCCCAAGGCGACGCCCAACGGGTCAACGATCACCGTCGACCACAAACCGTCAGGGCGATCCGAAACTAACACTTGTTCAAAAAAACTTGTGACGACATCATTGTTTTCAACCAAAAATTCAGCGTCGACCAAACAGTCAACCCTCGCCATCTCCAGTTCCGCGATTCGGCTCGGCTGCGGATCAGCCATCCGCACAAGGTTATTTTTCGGGATCGCCTGGTCGGGCGTGTCGACTTCTAAACACTGGACTGTCCGGTCCAACGGGATCGTTTCAAAGGCGTCCGCTGCTGAGGCATCACATAACACCAACGCCCCACCAACGTTCAGTAACTTCAAGCAATCCTCTTCCGGCAGATCGCCGGTTTCCAAAATCAGATCAACGCCACCGCCTGTTTTCTTGATGGTCGTTTCAAGATCAGCAACGTGCTGGCTGCTGATACCTAAAATCGCCAATCGACCGAACAAGCTCCAGTCTTGAATCTTGGCCGGCGTGGCTTGGTCGGCGGTGAGGGTGGGAATGATCATGATTGGTTTTTTTGTTTCAAATAAAGTCGCCTTTCGCGGAGAGGCTGACATTTTTTACGTGGCGTGTTTGTAGTACCGACTTGATCCAAATTAGAATTGAACCTGACTGGCCTGTCGAAAATCAGGTTGAATCGTTGTTTTTTGATGTTGGTTTAGCGGCAAGAGTATCCCACAAAACAGTTTGTCTATTCAAGTCACTTTACGCCTTGTTGTCCGGTTAAAAGCAATTTGACAGGCTGCCCCGAATCCGCTCTGCGAGTTATGGCCTGAGTTTGATGAAATGGCAAACGAGGTGGTTTGGATTTCTCGTGGCCAGGGGCTGGCTGGCTTTTTCTCAAAGATCTTGGTCGGAAAATTGTTAGGTGGCTTCGTATGAAACGCTACTTTTGCGGAGCAAAAACCGACAGTGGCAGCCTTGTTGGGCGGTGTGATTTAGCTCGAAACCGGAATTTCCTCGGTTTGCCATTTTTTCTTGTAACGTTTTGGGCGTCCGAGCGTGAACTTGGCATAATAGCTGAGCTTTGAACGATATTTCGACCAAAGCCTCCTTCCGCCGCACTCAATCGCAGGGAAAGACGATCGTTGCCATGCCC
>CAZKTR010001036.1:0-1193 GCA_964555525.1 uncultured Pirellulaceae bacterium | reverse complement strand
GCGTATCGCCTTCGGCACAGCAAATCTTTGTCACTGTCCCAGCAAACTCGCTGGGGACAACCATTGTCGCCTTGTCAGTTTCTAGCTCGATGACACCTTGCTCTAGCTCGATCGTATCACCGACGGCGACCATAATTTCTAACACGTCGCCTGATTCGACGTCGTCACCAAGATTATCTAGTTTGAATTCAACAGCCATGATTTATTTACAATGCTCGTAGTCGTAATTTGTAGTTCTGATCGCCTAACCGACGATCCTGTCATTATTTTGTTTACCGCAAGAACGACCTTGCGAACGGAAAGAACCGCCGAGATTCTTCGACGGTTCACTAACATGCTTATGCGTATAGTGGGTTAACTTTCTCAGGATCGACTCCCAAGTCTTTGATCGCTTGCTCCACTTCGCTGAACTCAAGCTTGCCTTGTTCGGCCAACTGGTACAACGAAGCGATGACGACGCATTCGGCGTCCACTTCAAAGTGACGTCGCAGGGCAGGGCGGGTCTCTGAACGGCCCATACCATCGGTACCCAGTGCCCGGAAGTCTTCGTTGATAAACGGCGCTACTTGCTCGGCCAACGCCTGAACATAATCGCTGGCCGCAATGACGGGTCCTTCGGAACCTTCCATCACCGTTTCCAAATAGCCTTTTCGCTTGGGCATCGTCGGGTGGAACATGTTCCAACGCTTACAAGCTTGAGCATCACGGCGGAGTTCGTTATAGCTGGTGACCGACCAAACATCGCTTGAGACGCCATACTTTTCAGCCAATATTTTTTGAGCTTCCAAAACGCCCATCATGATCGCACCGCTACCGAACAGTTGCACGCGATGGCGAGCGTTTTCAGCTTCAACGGTGCGGAACTTATACATCCCCTTGATGATGCCTTCTTCACAACCTTCTGGCATCGCCGGCATGATGTAATTGTCATTACCGACCATCAAGTAGTAGATCGCGGTCTCGCCATCTTGGTACAGCTTTTTCAAACCGTCAAAGACGATCACAGCCGTTTCGTAATGGAAAGCAGGGTCGTAAGACCGAACTGACGGGAACGCGATAGCGTTCATCAAGCTATGGCCGTCTTGGTGCTGCAGTCCTTCGCCGTTAAGCGAAGTTCGGCCAGCTGTTCCGGCCAACAAGAAGCCCTTGGCTCGCATATCCTGAGCGGCCCAAATCAAATCACCCACACGTTG
>CAZKTR010001035.1:0-1201 GCA_964555525.1 uncultured Pirellulaceae bacterium | reverse complement strand
ATGTCGCCTAGGACTCGTACGCCAGCCATCGGACCGGATTTTACCGTCGCGGGGTTGGCGCCCAAAAACGATGGCGTGACAGTTACTTGCTTGCCATCGACAATCGTTACGCTAATCGAAAGATGATGGCCTTCGATGCGCCAGCCCCATGAAGCTTCGACAGAGGGAGTGCCAAACAAATAGACGTGGTACTTGGCGGGGTCACGTTTGAGAGGGTTGTTTTCTAAGTCTCGCAAGACTTGTTCCATCGCCATGACCTGCATCGATGTTGAGTACCCGCGGTGGCTGAGGGCGGTTTGTACCAACGCCATGGCGAGCCCGCGCTGGTGAGGCTTCATCTGTTTTAGGCTGAGCCCTTTACGTTCTTTTGGGATGAAGTGCCAGTCTTTGCGGAGCGGGTCGTCGAACTTGAACTGCACGGCCTTGGTTTGGTCGTCGTCCAACGATTTTAGAAATATAGCCGCGGCGTCGCTAAATTCTTTGGCGATGTCGTGCGCTTGGCAGTGGTGGGCCAGCCCGAGTGAAACGGCGATCACGACAAGGAAGGCGACGTAGTGTTTGATGATTAGGTTCATGTGTTGGTACCACGATATATTTTGTTTTTGATTGATCCCAGAATCTAGTGGCAGAGATAAAAACTACCTACAAGCTCGACGCGCGAGCGAGTGCATCAGTCAATGTTCTTGGGAATGCACTTGCTTGCGCGAGCTTGTATTTTAGGTGTTTTCATTGAACAGTTGGCTGCCAAGCATTCAAGCTACTGAAGTTTCTCTAGGAATCTTGTCAATAGAAGCGAGGGTGTCATGTTTAGCGATCAGAAATGGTCTAATTCTAGAAGACCCTCAAAAAACATGCTCACGGGACTTTTCCAAAAACACATCCAACTCGTAAGTATGCCAACACTCAGCAGAGACTTTTGCCCTCAAAGCCGTGAAGCATGGCACCCACTCGACTGACATAGCGTCTCAAGCACTTGCGCGAGCCACTAAAACCCTAGAACAACCTTTTAGAACGGTTAAGTTGCTGAGCGTTGCCAACGGAAGCAATGCCCCGAAGATAGCGCCGTTGCGGCGGGCGTTTCTAGTTCGAGTTGAAAGGCGTCGCTGTTGCCGACCGGCAATGAAAACGCTTCGTCGACCAGTTGTCGCCATTGTCGCTGTTCAAAGCCGGGTGTGTGGCTGCTGAAAATCAACATGCTGGC
>CAZKTR010001034.1:0-1201 GCA_964555525.1 uncultured Pirellulaceae bacterium | reverse complement strand
ATTTTGCATGTGACTCATTATCCAAATGAGCTAAGCGATATCGAATCCGTTCAATTTCAAATGGAAAACGGGACGGTAATTCAACCGCAGTGAATCTGCCCTTTCGCGTGAAATCGATTAGTTTTCGATAGAGTTGGGTCGTAGCCGGAGTCGCCAGACTTCGGGATGCAGCTCGGTAAGGCTCCTGAACTCTGGCGAGCCCAGCTACGACGCCTTTCAAAGCCACTACTGTTCCCTAAACGTCCAGCTCACTAATATCCAAGGCGTACTTTTCGATGAACTCTCGTCTTGGTTCAACTTTGTCGCCCATTAGGATTCGGAACATATTGTCTGCTTCAGCTGCGTTGTCCATTTTTACCTGAATCAACGTTCGGTTTTCTGGGTCGAGCGTTGTTTCGCGGAGTTCTTCCGCGTTCATTTCGCCCAGCCCTTTAAAGCGAGTCACCTGCATGCCTTTTTCACCGGCTGCTCTGACTGCTCCGACTAGAGATCGAAGATCTTCTACTCCCGTTTCGGTATCGCCGCGTCGTAACAAGTAGCGAGCTTCTTCCATGCCAGTTCGTTCAATCGGTAACATCGCCTCAATGTCCAAACCAAACTCTGAAAGCTCTGATAATCCCGAGTTGATTGTTCTAACTTCGTAGAACTCGGTTACTCGCATTTTGCTTTGGTCATCATCTGAATCCGATGAGCTTTCATCAGTGACTGTGACTGCTTGGCCACTTTCTTGTTCAAACTTTTTGATGAATTCGTTTTTGTCTTTTTGATTGACGAACCATTCTTGGCGATTGCCAATAACAACTTGATAGATCGGCAATTTGCCGTCTGGGGTCATTCGATTTGAATGAGCTCGTAGGTTAACTCCGCGACGTTCCAAAGCCAAAATTGCGTCTTCCATGCTGGCCAAAGTCAAACATAATCGACGCATCTCATCGCCGGAGACGACGACTCCATCGTTGTTGTCAAACGAGGTGTTTTCTAAACCGCGATCGAGCAACTGCCGACGCATTTCTTCCTCGGTCTGGACGTAGTAAGTTTTTCGTTTGGCTTTTACGCGGAACAACGGAGGGCAAGCGACATAAACGTGACCTTGTTCGATCAAGTGATACATCTGACGATAGAAGAAACATAACAACAACGTTCTAATATGGGAACCGTCGACGTCCGCGTCGGTCATGATAATGACTTTATCGTAGCGTCG
>CAZKTR010001033.1:0-1203 GCA_964555525.1 uncultured Pirellulaceae bacterium | reverse complement strand
ACAGCGCCCCGGCGTGCTGAACCTGTTCTGAACTCTCGACCGCTCGCAGCGACTTACTGGACTTACTACCCAGCAATGCCAACAAGTCAATTGATTCATTGGCGTCAAACGCCCACGGGTTTTTTGAGTCGGCGACCGTGTTTTGTGATTCGTCAATCTCCCACAATCGAGAACCACGAGCGATCCGATAGCGGCGATCTGAATCTTGCCAACGAACGGAATTGTCGGCGACAAAAACTTCCGATTCGCCGTCGGCTTGTTTGATCACCAGCTTTAAACTCTTCGATGTTCTCAACCGGTCCAATACGTCACCGAAATTGACGTCTGCCGAAGCGCCCCGAGACAATGTGACGACAATAAAAACAGCTGCTGCCGAAGCTACGATAGCCGCTAGCGGTCTGATAAAACTAAACATCGTTCGACTCTCCTTGGTTTGGATCTTGGAGTTAGATTCAACGGAATCATCAGGATCTTCACCAGCAGTGAACGTATCGTTTGTAGCTGCAAACGCATTACTTGCTTTCGCAATCGCAGCTGCCATCAAGTCACGGTTTGGCGGCGCAACGTCATCTTTCAGCGGACCAATTAGGCGCTGGCAGAAATCGTCGTCATGCTTTGAATCATCTTTCATATTCGCACCATCGTTATCGTTCATTGACTGCTCCCATCGCTTCAAACCGTTTCCGAAATTCTTTTCGAGCCCTAGCAAGCCGCGATCGAACAGCTTCAACGCCTTCACCGAGTTGATCTGCGATTTGATTTGCCGAAAGGCCGTCAATGTACTTCGCAGTCAACACCGTCACATACTCTGCTGGTAACTGCCCCAGCAAGGTACGAACGGATTCAATGTTCTCTTGCTGAAGCAAAGGGTCGGCCAATTGCTGGACGACACTTTCATCAGTGAGTAACTCTGCCTTACGCCGAGTCTGTTTTCGCCAATGGAGAGCACACTGGTTGTGGGCGATCGTCGCCAGCCAAGACCACAGCCGACTGTCATCTCGCAGACCGCGACCCGATTTGGCGACTGCCAGCAGTGTTTCTTGAAAAACATCTGCGACAGCTGCTTCGTCTTTTCCGATCAATCTCGCGACATATCTCCACAACTGGTCGCTGTACGTACTGCACAGCGCCGTCCAAGCGTCCGAATTCCCGCGTTGCAGGCCTCGAACGATGTCCGATTCTTCCCAGGGGTCGTCCACAGAC
>CAZKTR010001032.1:0-1203 GCA_964555525.1 uncultured Pirellulaceae bacterium | reverse complement strand
GTCGACTTTCAAAGTCTCGATGGCGATCCGGTTCAGCTGTTTTTCATGCTGATTTCTCCGCCGGACCAACCGAATGAGCACTTGCGAGCTTTGGAAAATATTTCCAAGCAGTTGCAAGACGAAACTTTTTGTCGTTTCATGAAGCAGTCCAAATCGGCTGCTGAGATTCAACAGATTCTTGAAGAA
Organism: uncultured Pirellulaceae bacterium; assembly: GCA_964555525.1. Taxonomy (GTDB): domain Bacteria; phylum Planctomycetota; class Planctomycetia; order Pirellulales; family Pirellulaceae; genus Mariniblastus. The sequence goes on along the minus strand of CAZKTR010001032.1, from coordinate 1,017 downwards.
GCTGATGATGATCAGTTTGTTCAACAAGCTTAATTACACCAACTCCAAGTAAACCCAGTAGTTGATACCATCAAATTGCAAATGTCAGAACAGCTTCGTTCCACTTCGATCACCGTAACCAATCCTCAGGGGTTGCATTTGCGACCTGCCCATTCGTTTGCTGAAGCGGCGGCGAGGTACGAGTGTAGTGTTGAATTGGTGAAGGATGATATTCGAGCTGACGGCAAAAGCGTGTTGTCGCTACTAACATTGGGGGCCAGTCAAGGCGTTGAGATTACGTTGGAAACAAATGGCTCCGATGCTGACGCCGCTTTAGAAACTCTGGCGGCAATGATTACTTCCGGATTTCCTGCAACAGTCGAACCCATCGAGTGAGATCCAGTGGCGATTTTAGTGTTCGCCAAAGATAGAGATTCTCATTGGGATGCGTTTCAGGTACAGAACAGTTTTTATCGGACATGCAAATTTGCTTGGTTTAAGCGAAGGAAGTATTTGTCCAGTCAAGCCTCACAAGCTTTGGTCGTAGAAAACAGGTTTGCGGTAAAAACGCGAAGCCCCCGACCGTTAGATACGCTTGCGATGTGTGGCAACAGAGTAATTTTTATTTGATGGAGAACTCTTGTTCTTTCTGGCAGTCGCTGTACTTGCGATTTGCCGTTTAAAGCAGTTTTCCTCTACAGGCAGTTTTGAAGGTCTGACATGGTTTGGTTTAAAAGTATCAATCAAGCATTTGATGGCAACGCAGTTGCGATTGCCAGCGCTCGTCAGACGTCGGTTGGTTTTCGGGCTTTGTGCTTGAGAGCTTCACGACTCGTAGCCCCATATGGCATGCGATTTTCAATGGACTGCACTCCAGCAATTCAATCTGCCCATCATCAGCAACATCAACGGACCTTGTGTCCGCCGGTTGACTGGTGTTGGCAAAGCAAACAAAGACAACATGAAAAAAACAATGCTAATCAATGCATCGCAATCCGAAGAAAACCGGATCGCGATCATTGAAGATGGACGACTAGA
>CAZKTR010001031.1:0-1207 GCA_964555525.1 uncultured Pirellulaceae bacterium | reverse complement strand
TTTTCTTGTTGTTGAAGGTTTTTAGATTACCTTGCAGTGGTGTTCACCGAGAAGTATCTCGATTAGTGAAAATTAGTGTTCCCCAAATCAGACATCATTGAAAACCGTAGCAAAGCTTCCGTTTACGAACCTCCAAAGCGGTTGTTCGAAGTTTGGATGATTTTCGGCAACAAATACTTGTGGGGTATAAAAAGGCCAGAGGCAACTGTCGCCACCTTGCGGCTAAAGCCGGTTTTTGATTTCACGAATAACACCCATTTTTCGTGAAATTTTCAATCTTGAAAATTTGCCACAGGCACCGCAGTTTACAGTGCCATATCGGTTTTCCAGCAATCGAGTGCCTCACACCCCAGCCGGCTTTTCCGAGGGTCATTGAAGGCCGCCGCGCGGATTCACGTAGCCGATGTCGCCAGACTTCGGGAGCCGATTGGGTGATTTTAAACCGCGAATGGACGCAAATAAACGCGAATGCAAATTCCTGTATCCGTGTTTATCTGTGTCCATCCGCGGTTCTTTTCCACAGAAAGAAGGAGCAAGCCAGACAATTGTTGCCCCGTAAAATAGCTTAGCCTTTTTTCTTCCAATACATCGGTGTGTTGGAACCGAAGCGATAATTGGACCTGTCCCCATTTTCGTGTTCTGTTGATGACAACTTCCTCAAACACTACGTTTCTGTTCACGAATTGGGCATCGCATCTTTTTGCATGCTCGCCCAAACGACCGGCCGAAGCAGGTTCACTTGCACTAAGCCCATCAATTTCCGAGCTCGGTTGGAACACATCGCTTCCTTCAGACCCTGCCGTTACCAGCAACACCCAAACGACTGATCTCTTCGCCGTGAACGGGGCATGATCGTTGATAAACACCGACTGGGTTTGCCAGCTTCGCTGGGCAAACAAAAAAAGCCGCAGACCAAAAAAGGCCTGCGGCTTTTGAAGTTGTCTGTGTTAGTCGAAACTGACCAAGATAGATAACTTGAGTCAGAGCCACAACAACGATGTATGCCGCTTAAGAACCGGCGCTGGCTAAGGCTTGGATGAATGGTGAGATATCCAAAAAGCTGACGGTTCCATCGCCATTGCAATCCGCTTGGGATTCTGCGGCAGGACTACCTCCAGCGGCCAGAACTGTAATGAATGGTGAGATATCTAAAAAGTTAACGATACCGTCCAAGTTGACATCTGCGTGGCCATCATCTGATTCGATG
>CAZKTR010001030.1:0-1208 GCA_964555525.1 uncultured Pirellulaceae bacterium | reverse complement strand
AAGCGGTACTTTTGAGAACGGCGTCTTGGGCTTCGTAGATTGGGGCTTCTGGGCCGTTTTTTGAGTCGTTGATTCCAATCAAAATAAATTCCCTATCCTCTGCCCATTTCTCAAGATTCAAAAACGAAGGATTCCCGCTTGGGCTGGAAATGTATAAAACTGGAAACTGTTTTTCAGGCTTGGTTTCGTAGGATGAAGGAATAAAAAGATTGAACGTATGCTTGCCGTCAGTGCAGGTGACGTTCTTGTGAGTGCCAGGCTTGACGGGCTGGTCGGCCTTCAATGTGGTGCAGAACACAACTGTGATCACTAAAAATAATATTCGAACCATTGTCAGATCTTGTGTTGCATTGAATTGATTTTAAAAATACGTGCATTCATTTTAGCTGAGAATTTTTCAGATAGAAGGTAAGATCGCTGTACCAAAGGTGCTCCATGTTTTGCCCCAAGAGAATCGTTTGCTAAATACTTTTAAACTCAATAGAACAAGGAGCCTAAAATTTTTGAATCAGAAACAACGCTCGTTAATTTTTCGATCGGCTACTTAAAGACAATTGCCGCTGATTTAGAAGATGGTGATCTGACAACACTGTCTGAATCAACCGGGAAGTCGCCCCAGTGGATACTCGGGCATCTGCGCATTGCATCGGAGTTCGGCAGCAAGATGTTGGGAGCTGAGCCGGGATGTGGCGACGATTGGTTCGCTGCCTATGGTCCCGGTAGTAAGCCGGGCGATAGCAATGCCCCTGCCTTTACGGTCGCAAGTGTCCTTGCGGATATCGAGCAAGGTTATACTCGGCTGTTGGAACTTTCAAAATCCGCGTCCCAAGAGTTGCTTGACCAGAAGCATGGGTTGGAATTTTTAGAACCAGTGCTGATGAGCAAACGTGATTTGATGTCACATTTGTTGTCAACGCATATCACTTTTCACACCGCCCAGTTGTCAGCTTGTCGGCAGAGCAAAGGGTTGAATCCGGTTTTTTAAAGGCGGCTGCGGTGCTGCAGAGGAATGAGGTGTCTGTTGCACGTAAATAGAATTGGAAGGCCCGTTAAAGGCCTTCCAGTTTCGGGCAGATACTGAAGGGAGAACCGATGAATAAGTCAGTGTTGAGCTGCCTATTTAATTGTTCTCCGCACAGGTGGACCCAAATGACTAGACTGTCTCGTTGGTGATTTCACCAATGTTATTATCGTTCAACCGGCGAACG
>CAZKTR010001029.1:0-1208 GCA_964555525.1 uncultured Pirellulaceae bacterium | reverse complement strand
TTGGTCATCGGCTGAACGTATTCGCCAAAGAACTTAAGGTGAGCCAAGTGCCCGCCTTCGCTGACCAACATGATGCCGACGATCAACAAGACAAATAGCCCCAGCACCTCGTACATCCGGTTCTTTTCCAAAAACGTCGACACGTGCTCACTCAAGTAGATCATCATCAAGCCGCTGATAATGATCGCGGCGGTCATCACCCACAAAACATCCGTCAGTGCCATCGCACTCAAAATCGAGTCGAAACTGAAGACAATGTTCATCAACACGATCCAAAAAATCACCATCACAAGCGACTTCTGTTTTTGCTCACCGTGACCATGGTCATGGTCTTCCATCCGAGTCATGTGCCAAATTTCCTTCACGCCGGTGTACATGATAAAGATTCCACCCACCAAAACGATCAAACTGTGCAAGTTCACATTGGCAGCAAAATATTCGGTATCCGCTTTATACACAGAAAACTTCTCAAAGAACTCTTTGGAGTAATACAGCGCAAACAACAAGGCAATTCGCAAAAAGATTGCCAACCCGATACCCCATGCTCGGACGGATTGGCGTTTTTCCGCAGGAGCATTTTTTGACTCCAGCGAGATATACAGCAGGTTGTCAAACCCGAGAACCGCTTGCAGCACCACCAACATCAACAACGTCAACATGTTGGGCCAAAATCCTGGATCAACTCGCTCTTTAATGCGATCTGATTGATGCTCACCGGCAGTGTGATCGTTGCTGTGTTCACCCGGATCAACATCAACCGATCCTGGATCAACGTCAACCGCCGCCACCGCACTAGCTCCGTTTGCTGCCAGTAAATCCGAAGCCACTGAAACAGCGAAACAGGCGATCAAACAGAGCATCAAAATTCGAACGAGATGACGGTAGGGTTGCATGGCGGAGATCTTCTGAGAAAAAGGGAAGTAACGACTTGGGAAAGTATTTTTGATTTGGCCGCATTTGCCAACACCAGTTGACGGCCAATACATCAGTCTGCGGCTTTTTTTTGGCTCATTGGGTCTATGTCTGGCTAAACCCGTTACCTAATTTTCTCCAGCAGCAACGCCGACAATACAACTTCAAGACAAAGCCTAGAGAAAAACCGCCCCAAACGGTACGATGTTGGGCTCGAAATTCTTTGATTTCAAACTATCCGGAAGAACAACCATGGGACTTGTGGTCGCCACCAAGGCGTTTTTTAAATTGATGTT
>CAZKTR010001028.1:0-1210 GCA_964555525.1 uncultured Pirellulaceae bacterium | reverse complement strand
AAGCAGCAGTCTGGCTAACGTGGCCCGACAACAAAGAAACCTGGCCTGAAAATTTGTTCGAAGCACAAATCGAATTTTGCGCGCTCGTGCATTGTCTGGCAGAGATGATAACCGTCCGAGTGATCGTGAATCAGCCTAGCCTCGACGAAGCCTACAAGCGGCTGATACGGCCAGATATTCGCAACGTTGGTTTTATCAACATCCCAACCAACGACGCTTGGGCTCGCGACTACGCACCGACCTTCGTGGCTTCGAACGACGACGCGTTAGTAGCGATCGACTGGGACTACAACGCTTGGGGCGGCAAGTACCCGCCGTTTGAAGACGACCAACAAGTCGCGGGCAAGATCGCCACTGGCATGACCATCCAAACGCTGCGACCCGGGTTATGTTTTGAAGGAGGAGCCATTGAAACGAACGGGCAGGGGATCGTATTGTCGACGCTTTCCTGTGCCCTTGATCCCAATCGCAACCAAGGCACACCCGAAGAACTCCGCCAACGATTTGAAGCTGCCTTTGAAAAGTACCTAGGCGCCAAGCAAACGATTTGGCTGCCCGGCGACGCGATCGACGGCGACGACACCGACGGGCACATCGATCAACTCGTTCGATTCACCGACACGAATACGCTCGTCTACGCGTTCTGCGACCCAGACAATGATCAGCACGCAGCATTTGCAAAAAACCTTGCCGCACTCCAAGCCGGCTTGGCTGACACCGGTGGCGATTTTGACCTACATGCCTTGCCGATCCCCCAACAACCAATCGACTTTTGCGGACGCCGTTTGCCGACCAGCTATTGCAACTTTTTGATTACCAACGATCTGGTCGTGGTGCCGCAGTTCGGATGCCCAGAAGATGTTCAAGCCATGGAGATTCTAAAACCGCTGTTCCCCGATCGGTACGTCGTGGGACTGCCCAGTCGCAACCTGTCGGTTGGCTTGGGATCGTTTCATTGTCTGAGCCAACAGCAACCAGCGACCGTAGCCGGAGTCGCCAGACTTCGGGATGCGACACAGTAACGCCCCTGAACTCTGGCGAGCCCAGCTACGTAGCCGATGTCGCCAGACTTCGGGCGAATTACCAAGGCCTCCTGAACTCTGGCGAGCCCAGCTACGACCAGCGAAAGGCGACTATGCCCAAACCGTTTTATTCGGCTCGCCGGGTTCTTCCTTCACGTACCGAGGCACCCCATATCCGGACAACCTTG
>CAZKTR010001027.1:0-1213 GCA_964555525.1 uncultured Pirellulaceae bacterium | reverse complement strand
CTCCACGCCGTTCGCGCCGTCGAAATCGGCGCCGGCAATGACGTCGTCACTCGACTGGGCAGTCAAAACAACGACGCGATCCGGAGTGAGGGTTACCGCACCAACCACCACGGCGGCATGCTGGGCGGGATTACCACCGGCCGACCAGTCGTTGCACGCGTGGCATTCAAACCGACATCGACGATTCACACAGCCCAGCAGAGCGTCCGCAAAGACCTAACCGAGATCGAATTTCAGCTCGAAAAAGGTCGACACGATCCCTGCGTCGCCGTCCGCGCCGGCGTGGCACTTGAATCTCGGATGGCAATCGAAATCGCCAACGCCGTTTTAATGCACCAAGCCGGTCGCATCCACGCGGACGATTTCAAACTGTTTTAGTCGGACTCAAAATCGACCATGTTTCGAGAGCGAAAGCGAGCCTCAGTTTAACGACGATCCGGAAGGCGACGGCGTCAGCGCCGGCCTAAAACACACCGACCACAACCACGCCAACACATCAAGTTTAAAAAAAAATGCGTTGGGCTCGCCAGAAGATCAAGCCCCGCACCACATTCCGAAGTCTGACTACCGCTCTAATCCAATAGCTTCAAACGAATGTTGCGCCACTGAACCGTTGTGTGGAACATGTGCTTTCTGCCGTTGGCTCCATGAACTTGCAACGCAATAAAACCACTTGGGGTGACGTCGTCTTTTAGATCCACCGCCACGACGCCGTTGATCCAAGTTTGCAGGTGATCACCGTCAAACTTAATCCGCAAATGGTTCCACTCGTTGGGCTTGAACGCATCCCTGGCCGCTTTGTTGTCTTTCAAATTGAGTAACCAGCGACGGCGAGCCTCATCGTACACGCCGCCCGAATGGCGAGTCTTCGAGGGATCGATCTCGACTTGGTAGCCATGAACGCGTCCCGGAGCAATCTTCCGAATCTTTCCATTGGCCAGTTTAAATTCGGTCGGATTGGCAAAGCATTGACTGCGAATTTGGATTCCTGAATTCATGGCGGGGTGAGCTTTGAATTCGACCTCCATTTCGAAATCCGTATAGTCGACTCCCGTTGCCATGAACGAGTTCGGCTCACCGGGAACACAAGTTCCCGTGATCACACCGTCTTTGATTTCGTACTTGGACTTCCCGCCCAACTGCACCCAACCTTCAAATGAATCTTTGGTAAACATTGGCTTGAGCTCCGGATCGTCCGAAGCGAACTCGGTTC
>CAZKTR010001026.1:0-1213 GCA_964555525.1 uncultured Pirellulaceae bacterium | reverse complement strand
TAGTGAGTCGACACGCGATCGGCGCGTTGTTTGATTTCTTCCAACTGATGGGGACGCAATGTTGCTGGCAATCCAGCAGTCCGCAACGAAGCCTTCCAGTTTTCTTCTGCTTTCTTGAGTTCACGTTCTTGCGAATTCATGCGGCGGCGAACGTCTTCTTGAACGCCACGAGTTGACTGCACGCGATTTTCAAGCGGCACGAGTTCTTCCATGCGCATCAATCGTGTTTCAGCGTCTTTCAGTTCGATCTCCCATTGCCCTTTTACGCTGTGCGGCAGTTTGTCTTCAATTTCATCACGTTCGATTTTTGCACGTCTTAGTTGTTGACGAACGATGTCCATTTGATGGCGGAAATCTTGCAAATCATCTTGAGCGACGCTTTCCCAATATTGTTTAAACCACAATGCCAGAGCACCAACACCCACGCCAAGAAAGATTGCGACCCTACCAATGTTTCGGTTGATATCGCCAAGTACGCTGCCTTGCCAGATTTGGTCGATTAAGCCGATGCCAAATAAAATGATACCGCCAATAAAGAATGCCCCGAAAATCGTGAGCTTCTCGATCGGCATGACTTGATCGTTAACAATCGAGTCGATGTCGTGTTCCAGGCCAGTGCGTTGGTGGTGGAGCTTCTCGATTTTCTGCTCTAGCTCGATGCGGCGGCGCAGCAAGTTCACGTAACGACCGGTGTCTTCAAGCGACTCTGAGGGACCCTGTTCGGCAAGCGAGGTACCAAGCCGCTCTTGATGTTGGCCGAGATCAAACTCAACCTTTTCTAGGTCGTTTTGGTACTTGGTTAAGCGATCGAGCTCGATTTGCAGCTTCTTACCAGCTTGGTCCAGTGAGGAAAAACCTCGTTTGCCCAGCTCGCGAATGTCACCCGCTTTTAAGTCAAGTTGGTGTCCTAAGCCATCGATCTCGTTAACGACATTGGCTTCAATGCGACCGATTTCGTCATGCAAGCGAGTTGATTGACGCTGCAACGACTCGACCCAAGGCATGTGCTCGGTGATCGCTTCGATTTTTGATTTCTGGGCCCACAAAGTTCGATTGATTGGCAGTGCCATCGCTTCGGCTTTGATGGTTTTTCGCTGCAGCTTGACTTGGTCAATTCGCTCTTTTTGCTGTGAGATTCGTGAATTTAATAGGTCTAGCTTCTCGATCGAAACGTCGCGGCGATCGGGGAGCTTGCCAAGTGCGGCGATTTGAT
>CAZKTR010001025.1:0-1214 GCA_964555525.1 uncultured Pirellulaceae bacterium | reverse complement strand
TTTTGGGAACTGCGAACTGGTGAGCCATTGAACAAATAAAAGGGGACGCAGCTCGGGACGCAGCTCATTGTTCCCCTTTTGAGCTGCGTCCCCTTTCTCTTCCCCAGGTTTGGGATCTGAAACAGGGCAAGCTTCTTCGCACCTTTGGTAGCGCCAAAGTGCAATGCGTTACTGTGACCAAAGACAGTCGTCGAGTTATCGGTGGTTGTTTGGACGGCAAAATTCGGATGTGGAACTTGGAGACCGGCAAGCTTCTGAAAGTTTTTGAAGGGCACAATGCTCCGGCAATGGCGGTCGCCTTGTCATCAGAAAATACTAAACTTGCCAGCGGCTCGTGTGATGGTAAAGTATTGGTTTGAGATATGTCGACTGTCGTGGCAGAGAGCCCGTAGCCGTACCGGCGAAAGTCACACGGGCATACTACGCCTGGAGAATGGTTCTATTTGGGACCAAGCGAAGAAGGCCCGCGGTCAACGCGGCCAATGAATCCAGAGGAGTGAAATGTGTTTAGAATATCCTTGCAAGGATTACTGATAGTCGTCACGATTTTCGCAGGATTGATGGCGTCGCTTGTATATCAATCCGAAGCGGTCCATGAGTACACCGTTAATGTGCCTTACACTTACCCCGGTCCAACGCCACAAAACTGGGTACCTGGAATGCGAACCCCTTTTGTAATCAAGACCCGTAAAGAAAGCAGAAGTATTGACGCACAGGGATGGGGCTGGCCGTTTACGTATGTGAAAGTCTATAACTCGGAGGTCGTGTATCGCAGCTGGAGCTATTTGGTTTGTGACATTTTGTTGGTCGTTTTTGCAGTTGGCTCGGTAGCTTTTCTTGCGAGGCGGATGCAAAGATTGAGAGCATCGGCAGACCAAAATTAAATGCACGGGACATTGAACGACTGTGCATTTAAGTGGCAGTTGTTCAGACGCGAGTTCTTTGAGGTGAAAACAAAAATTAGAAATTGTCAGCAGCTTCCCTAAATTTATTTGGTCTTTTCATTCTTCTGACAGAGGTTCAAATGTATTTCAATCGATCGTTAGTTCTTTTCTGCGGTTTGTTCGCTTCGCTAGTCTTCAGTAGTGGAATTGTTTTCAGCAGTTTTCCGCAGGTCTGCCACAGCGCATCTGTAGCTCTTACTTTTGCGCTGCGTAGGGCACTTGGGGACACCCACAAACCGGGAGCTATCTTGCCCAGTTTGAAGCCGTTTT
>CAZKTR010001024.1:0-1214 GCA_964555525.1 uncultured Pirellulaceae bacterium | reverse complement strand
TGCATCATTTTGGTTTTCGGGCTACCAAAATTCGATTCATTGGGGTGATCAACTTTGGAATCTCCATCCACCTGACAAGATATTCATTAGCCTCTAGCCGATAGGTGCGGTCGATGTCGTAGGCCGCCGAGAGTCCAAAGGCGGTTCGGATGGCCAGCGGAGCGTCGCAGGCGGATTTCGGATAACAGCAGGGTAGGATTGCCAGTTGGCTTTCTTTTTCGATTGCGATATCGATGCATCGGTCCGAAAGAACTCCACAGGCGTGGGCGCTAATGATTGAGCAACCCTGAGGTAACAGTGTTTGAGCGGATTCAATTTTTGTTTGTTGGGATTCCACTTTATCGACGATCCAAGGAGCAACCGCCGACGTCGCCGCGATGAGTTTGGCTCGATTATCCGGTTCGAATTTATCTAGCAAAATCACGCGGTTGACTTTGCGTTCAAAGATAGCGAACAACAACCCCAATAGTCCGTGTCCACAACACAAGTCCGCAACACAGGCGGCTTTGATGGTTTTCCGAACTCGAGCAAAAAACTCAAAGGTTTCGATGATTTCCTTGATAGACAAGACGCGTTGGACGGCGATAGCTCGAATGAGAGCGTCTTGTAAGCTGTCCGAATTAAAGTGGGTGGATGCGTTTTTTTCAGATAGCTTGGCGTTGGACCTGAGCCAACTCGGGTCCGCGAGGTCGTTCAGCTGAGTGAAGAATCGAAACCGGTTCGGCGGTGAGTTTGTTGGCTCATTGGCATTTTGGTCGTCAGACATGTTAGCCGTTCTGAAGTGACGCAACCCAAATCGCAGGTGGCGGTAATTAACGATATTCCAAGAGCTATTGGTGTGCAGTTTGCTGGTGGAAAAGGAATCTAAGCCATAACGACGACGACGTACAGTCTGCTCGCCAGAGCGCAGTCAGTCCCTAGAGTTTAACGACTAGCCGGCAGGCGCAGACGCATGGCGCAGCCATGTACACTCCCCTCCAGTCTCCAGCCTCCCCACCTCCAGCCTATTCCAAGAAATCCAACGGGCTCTTCACCGGCCGATGTTGGCTCCAGTGGTTTGGTTGGATACGCTTGCCGCACTCCCGATGGACTGGGCTTGGCTACGGATCAGGCTGGGAACAGGGTGAACACATCAAATTCGCTTGCAGGCTAGCAGCCGAGGTTTTCCGATCCTCGGCGACCACCAGTACCATTGGGACGATCAGCCTTCGTGC
>CAZKTR010001023.1:0-1216 GCA_964555525.1 uncultured Pirellulaceae bacterium | reverse complement strand
ATAGTGTCCTTCGTGCCAATTGTCTACGTCGGTATGCTCTGATTATGACGTGCTGTGTCACGGGGGTCGTCAGCGTTTGGCCGTAGCAGTCACTCACTGCCTTTGCGCGATAGCGATAGGTAAGAGACGTTGACATGTATGATATTGTTGAAGAGTCGGGTCTTGTTGAACAGTCGTGCGCATAGATTGATTCTACTGATCTGGTTCAAGGCACGCACTAGCTCCAACGCATGTATAGATTGCCACTTCCGGGATCGGTAGGCGCTGGTCAACCATTGTCCATGATGTTTTGTTCTGGATTTAACCGTGACAGAACCTGCGTTGAAACACCGCATGTTTTGCAGGGCGTTACGCCAGATAGCCAAGCATCGGCTGGTGAAGGAGACTGTCCGCGGCTCTCAGATACTCTGTGTTTGGTGCTTGTGAACAAGTCCAGCCCGAAGCTCTCTCTTTACACCCGGCATGGAGGCCCGGGCACCGGATAGTGAATCCAGCTAGTTCAGACGTTGCCAGCAGCATCTTGAGCAGGCACCACAATGAGGGCGATAGATGAAATGCCGCAGATATGGAGTCCGGAGGTGGCTCAAGCAATCGCTCAACACATGTCCATGCCTGGTGCGCTCTCGTCCAGCACCCCCACTGCGCTGCTGTTCGTCACGCTTTCGCACATAGCTGTCCTAGATCGCAGTTGTTTCTTATCCAGCTGCTCTAGCCGTGCATCTGTCTGCTTCAAGACCATCGGCACGGCTATTGTTTGTCCTGTGCTGCTGTTCGAAGCGTTCTGGACGTAATGGCTGGCGCATGGCGCCGCTCACTAGAATAGACCTGATTCTTGCACACAGGCCTCGAGGATAGACAACAGCAGTTCGTTCGCTATGCCGGACAGATGGAGGCGAAAAAGGTCGAGGATGGGTGGCTGATGGGAGAGAGCGAGGCAGCCTACAAGAGAGTGCACGGAGTACAAAGTGGCCCCGGCTTCAACCCCAAGAACTGCTTGCCACAGCAAGTTCAGCTGACTGTCACATCTGCGCCTGCAGAGTTCTGCTTGCCCATGAAGAACGACAGGCAGTTCAAGCCACACTTTCAAGTGCAGGTGAGCCTGTTCATACGTGTTCGCATGGGTTCACCTACCTGCTGCAGCTGCCAGATGAAGTGTGGTAGCACTCATTCCTCCCGAGTATCCAGTTCTAATCGCCTCTCTGCCTGAATTCCAGAC
>CAZKTR010001022.1:0-1216 GCA_964555525.1 uncultured Pirellulaceae bacterium | reverse complement strand
CCCCGAGCCGCATGCGCCTCTGGAGCTCTGCAGAGCATCAATGCACATCAGCACAACAACGTCATGGTGATGTCCGAGGACATGAAATAGTTATCCAGGTTGAAGCGATCGCCAATTTCGCACCTGCTACAAGGTACGAGGCTTCTTGCGCAAGCTGGCTGGAGACTGTGACGATCTCTGCTTTTTCTGGCCATGTAAACTCGACAACATCCACAGTCTCGAACTGGACGGGGCCAGGTATTATGTGCATCCCGTTCCTGGGGGCTCGTGCTCGATGACCAAGCAGCTGCTGTTTGCCCACAGGACGTAGTGCAGCTCGGTTGCCCAGTCACCTAGAGCGCTCGAGCGCATGCCATCTCTGGTGTGTTTATCGTCAGCAGGTCTGAGACATACGTAGCCAAACCGGTGCAGCATGCCATGCCGTGGTGCGCAGCGGCGCATGCAAAGAATGCCACGCGGTGCACCGTGCAAAACACACTTTCTGGAAATATCAGCCCCGGGAACACTTGCATACTTGAATTTCCTGTACATGAATCCGGGGCTAGGCTGTCTGGACAAACTGCGCGGACGCTCACGAGCATCTGGAGATACGATGGGAGGCACGACTGTTGGTACTGCCACAGCACGCCTGCACAACGTGCTGGCCAAGTTCGAGGGTGTGGAAGAACAGCAGATTAGAATAGATGCGCCATCTCGCAAGCTTGACGATGATTGGCAAGTTGCGCAGCCCTCGCAGGCAGCCACATCCCAGGCCTCCGCTGGTCAAGAAGTGGTGGTCCTTGTGGCCGGCTCCATGACCCTAGACATCGTGGCGTCACCACACGGCAAGGGAATTCCTCAATCGGGTACTACGCTCCCAGGAAAGGTGCTAGGGCAACTCCAGCCTTGTGATGGTGGTGCAAAGTTCAACTGGACATCGAGCTGATAACCAGCCATGCTTGCAGGTGTCACAACAGCCCGGTGGCGTCGCTAGAAATATCTCAGACGCGCTATCACGATTGATTCCAGCCCAAAGCCTGAAGCTGGTGAGCGTTGTGGGCAAGGATGCAGCAGGCAGTGCACTGCTGAGGCTATGGGACAACCACAACGAGAGGTCTACAAGCGGTATTCTCATCAGCGCTAGCAACAGAACAGCAACGGTTGCTACAGTTATGGCGGGCAATGAGATTTATGCGGGCATCGCCGATACAGGTAGGCTCCGCCTTGACGGACTGAC
>CAZKTR010001021.1:0-1216 GCA_964555525.1 uncultured Pirellulaceae bacterium | reverse complement strand
GATCAATGCTATACTCAGGGTTCATCATTTTACCTCGCTCCGTCTTCTGGTCGGCAAACTTTAATGGCCGCTCGGATAACACGGACGTTATCCCGTTTAATCGACATGTCATACTACAAACTTAGCTTAAGAACATTGTTTGGCATAACTGCAGTCGTTGCGGTTGCATTTTTTGTGTATTCTCGCCTCCAGCCAGAAGCATGGGAAAGCGGGGTGCGCGCTTCCGACATACAATCTGCAACAGCTGAGGGCACTTCAGGGTTTGGTGGCGGCGAAAAAGTTTGGAGCCTTTCCAAAAGTGACGCCATCGAACTGTTAAGGACATTAGAGAGATGCCCGCTTACGGATATACCTAGGTCTCCAGGGTGCACGTTTGGAGAGGAACGTTTACTTCTCGTCATTAGATTCTCGCTTTCTAGAGGGCGTACCCTAGCCGTTGTGCTGAAAGACGACGACCTCCTCGACGAACAACGATTAGTGGCAGATATAAGTTCGGCACGTCAGCATATCGCAAGGATGCTTTTGGCCTCCAACTGACGAGTTGAATCACGGGATAACAATGCGATGAACCCAAGTCGCATTTCGCGTCGGTTTTAATCTTTAGTTTATTTACTGCGACTTGGGTTGTCGCGGTCGTTATCCCGCTTAAATATGCGTAAACGATTTGGCATTAAGACACTGCTTGGGCTCACGACGGTGATTGCGATCGTTGTCGCCGCCTGTGTTTCATTGAGCGAGCGCGCCCGAATATTCACTGACGGCCTCAAGACGCCAGATATAGACACTCAGAAGCAATTGATGGTTGATGCCGAACTTCATAATTCACGTTCATTCGTCACCAGCAGCCCGTTGCATAATGTGGCGATCGAGAATCGCACAATGACGGATTACCTTTTGTTTCGCCAGTATTGCAAAGTGACTTTTACGACATCTGAACAAAATGGCGGTTCATTTTCCAGTTTCAATTGCACGAGCAGATACTCAGTCGGCCTATTTAGTACGGGGATAGTTGATTCTAATGATAGATGGGTGATGGCTGTTGATGAGAGCGGGAGTTTAACATTCCGTTCGCCGTGAACGCGGGATAACAAAGTGATGAACCCAAACACTCTGCATGCGGTCAATTTTTAAAATGTCTGTTTTTCGTGTTGGGTTATCACCAACGTTATCACTTTTCATACTCGCTCAGGATGGTGGGATGCTCGATCAGTGCAGT
>CAZKTR010001020.1:0-1217 GCA_964555525.1 uncultured Pirellulaceae bacterium | reverse complement strand
CTATTTTTCGACAAGGAAGTTGTCTACCAATGCGTTGGGGACCGATATTGCTATGTGGCTGGCCAGGATTGCCCGGACTATGGTTCCGAGGTCAATGGGCATCGCTGTTGGTTGCGATCGGTTTTTCAATTTTGTTAAACCTGACACTGGTATCCAGTTTCCTGTGGCGTGAACCTTTGGGAGAAACTTTCCCCTTGGTTGCTTGGCCAGTGATTTTGTTGGTTTGGATGCTTTCGGCTTTTGTTGCTTATCGGCGATTGCCTGACTTGATGGCAGTCCCGACCAGCGAAAAAGTAGCCAACGAACTAGATCCTGACACCTTGTTTATTCAAGCTCAAAGCGAATACTTAAGGGGTCATTGGGAAGAGGCGACTGGCTTGCTGGTTCGCCAAATCCAACGAAACCCACGAGACGTTGAAGCTCGGTTGCTACTGGCGACTTTGTTTCGGCATTCTCGAGATTTTGAAAAAGCAAAAGTCGAACTTGCTAACGCACAAAAGTTTGACGAATCCATCGAATGGCGGATGGAAATAGATCGAGAGTTTGAATTGTTGGACATTGTTCAACAACACGAACTCGCGGAAGCAGCTGGCCTTTCCAGCGAAGACGCGAATGATCTAATTCCAACCAACAACGATGGGATAATTGATACTGTCGAGACGTTTTAAGCTGAACCGATTGGCTTGAACCTCGTAAAAATATACTCACTTGATATTACCAAAACCTGATCCAAGTAAAGGCTTGCCGAACTTCGTTTTCGCAAACGTTGTTTGAGTCGTTACCGGATCGACAGGGGGAAAAATGTACGAACGCTTTACAGACCGTGCCCGCAAGGTCATGCAGCTTGCCAACCAAGAAGCACAGCGTTTCAACCACGAATACATCGGCACCGAACACATGTTGTTGGGGCTGGTCAAAGAAGGCACAGGCGTCGCAGCCAACGTGCTTAAAAACCTTGACGTTGACCTTCGCAAGATTCGCTTGGAAGTTGAAAAGCTTGTTCAGAGCGGTCCTGAGATGATCACGATGGGCAAGCTTCCGCAAACTCCGCGAGCCAAGAAGGTCATTGAGTATTCAATGGAAGAAGCCCGCAACTTGAACCACAATTTTGTGGGCACCGAGCACATCCTATTGGGTTTGCTTCGTGAGCAAGAAGGCGTTGCGGCTCAGGTTCTGATGAACTTGGGTTTGAAGCTCGAAGACGTGCGTGACGAAGT
>CAZKTR010001019.1:0-1218 GCA_964555525.1 uncultured Pirellulaceae bacterium | reverse complement strand
CCTAGTTGACGTGCTCTTTCAAGTGATTGTGGAAGTGTCGTGAACACACTCGTATCCACTCCGAGGCCGGAAATGACGTTCGCCGCTCCTGTGGTTTGATCAATCGTCACCCACATCTGACGTTCGCTTCTCAAAACATTGTCAACCAACTCGCCACCTTCATCGGTGCTGTATTCTCGCACCATCAAGTAGGCCGGTTCCTTGGGAAGGCCTCCTCGGCGTGTGCCAGTCTCATCGGTGAAAACAAAGCGGTCGATGGCGCCTCGTCCGTTGAACAGGTAGGCGACTGAGTTGGGGGTTGGGTTAACCGAGGGATCGACTGTAGGGCGAGTATCGAGGCTGAAAAAGGTGTTGCCGTTAAATAGCTCACCCGACAATCGCAAATCCACCAAGTAACCCGTTGGCATGTCGACGCGGCTAGAGACAAGCTTCCGAGGCTGACGATGAACAATAAAACTACCAATCGTCACTAGGCTTTTGCTGCTGCCTGGGTCGGGGGTAGGTTGTGGTAGTCGAACGTTGCCCGCCACAAAATCAAAAGGGGACGACAATCGAAGTCGTAGCACGTCCTTTGTATTGTCAGCGAGATGAGTTTCAGCCGATACGGAATCAATATTGAATCGGAGTGGCTGACCGTTAAAGCTGATTTGATCGCCGGCTTGGACGATACCTTCTTCAAATGGCTCTGGGATCCAGATGTCAAATGGAATGAAGGGGTTATCAGGGTCGAATAAGTGGTGGGGAGGACGTTCGGGAAAATCCCTCGTCGAAAACTGAGCGTACTCAGCCATATCCGTTGCCTCTTCGCCGATGTATGGAGGCACCTCCCGCAAGATGAACATGGAAGTGCCTGCGTAAGCAACGCCAGTGATTTCATCTATGATATTGGGATTGCGTTCGATTACGACACCGCTAATGCCATCGTTGACCGCTCGCTGACTCGCTTGGGCAAACAGGCTCGCCAGCGTCCGGCTGGCTTCTCGAATGTTTCGATCGGCACTGGCGAAGCGAAGCTGAGGAACCAAGATGGCGGCAATGATCACTAGGATTGAAATCGCGACCAGTAATTCAATCAGGGTCATGCCAGACCGTTGTCGCTGTTGAATACGACCGGCCGATTTGATTTGCGGTTTCGTCATTACGAGACCCTTAAGAAAATTGTGTGACTGGTTCATTCGAATTCCTCCAAGTTGGGTGAAACGACTTGGAAGCGAATTT
>CAZKTR010001018.1:0-1219 GCA_964555525.1 uncultured Pirellulaceae bacterium | reverse complement strand
CGGCTACACAGTGCTGCTACTGCCCCAGCTGGAAATTCACGAAGCTGGGACGTGGACGCAAGCTGCCAGCAAAGTGGCCGCTCTCCCCTGCACAGGTACTCGTCTGATGGGCTTGAAAGCGCTTGGCAGGTACAGCCTACAGGTGTGGCAGCACTGCAAATACTCCACATCACAGAGATCCGTTGCGCACCGTAAAAACGATTCTAAAAGCCTCTGCACGCTAGGCCTGGCCTCCAAGAAGCCTGGCACATCATGGACTTGCGGCAGGAGAGCCGTGACGATGTCAACACTTCCAGCCAACAAGCTGTTGCATACCATGTCAAAAGCGTGCATAAACACTGGAGCGTGTGTTAATCCACGTGCATCAGCTGATCCGGCTTCCACGCAAAGCCTGGAGCTCCAGCACATGCTGGAAACGGGCTGATCAAACGAAACGCAAGCAGCCTGAGCTCCGACCGTAAACACCCGCAAGCTTGCAAGAACTTGCGGTAAGGACACGTGAGATGCCAAGGAGCGCGATGGTGAGGATTTAGGTGCATCTGCAAGCAGCAACAACGGAGTGGTGAATGCGTACGACGAATAGTCAGCGCTGGGACCCATCTGCACTCTCTCAGACATATACGAAACTGCAAGATATATCTTTGTAACACAAGAACTCACGGGCGCGAAATCCACCTACCTGGAACCGAGGATGTGGCAAGCTTCAGCCGCTTGTTCTCCGAGAGAACATCCGTGTCCGAAGACGTGTCGCTATCAAACGGGCGCTTACGAATCATATCTACAATCAATATCAACACCTGGTGTGTAGTGTCATGCCACCCAGGGCTGCTAAAGCGTGCTCGCCTGTTCTCATTGCTCACCTGGACTACACGCGCGTGTATAGAACCTGACGACGCTTGCAGCGTGATGATACTTATTCCCTCCCTGATGTGCGCACTCTGTTCACTTGGCTTCAAAAAGCGAAATTTTGGTGCACAGACTCCACCACAGCCACCTATCGATGAATCGAAATGGGTTGATGATGTGTCACACATATCCTCGATACATACGTATGTCCATCGAGCGCCACCTCATGTTCAGGGCCTCTTCTGTGGTCATAGGGGGCTGCTTTCTCCTTCATTTCTATTCCTAGCTGAAAGAATTCAATTCCTTTGCACTGCCTTCATGTGTTGATACTTCTAGTCACATGTTTCATAGTACCGTTTGCAGATCGCTGTAC
>CAZKTR010001017.1:0-1219 GCA_964555525.1 uncultured Pirellulaceae bacterium | reverse complement strand
ATATCAGACTAACTGCCGCAATCACCACACTCCACACGGGCAACTCCCAAGGTGCTCGGAAAACTAATTTTTGCAAAAACGACCGGCGTTGATTCACTACAGCGAACAATTTCTGATCAACCATGCACCCCACCAACAAGCAAAGCAGCGGAAACGCTGACAGGAGGTAAGTTGGCTGCTTAACACTGGAAACCGTAAAGAACGCAAAAATCCAGAGCACTGCGAGTGCTAAGTACCCTACTTCTCGCGAACGAGCGTCAACTTGATCGGCGCGGTTAGCAAGCGCAAAGCGACATACCGACGGCAGCAAGTAAGACACTGGAAACATGAAAACAACGATCCCTAGCAAGTAATAATAAAATGGCAGCGAGCGGTTAGCGCCATCGGCCAAACTCATCACGTTGTCTCTCCAAAAGAACTGCGCCAAAGACTCGGGATGGCACAGACCGATGTAAGCAAGCCATGGTGCCACCACTAGCAGCATCGGCAACGCAAACCAAATCAATTGACCAAACACTCGATCGGCTTTGGGGTTTGCGCCGCGACCGAGCCAACAAGCGATCATTAGCGGAGGCCCGCATAAAGCCACAACCATCGGGCCTTGAACCATCACCCCCAAGCCAGCTGCCACACCGGCAAGTGCCGACTTACTCCTGCTAAACCCTCGACGCACGGATTCAAAACCGATCAAAAACGTTGCCGTCGTCACTGCAATCAATGTTGCGTCGATCGTGGTGTAACGACTCACAGCCGCAAAACCAATTGACATCAACAAAAACAAACTACCAAAAGCTGCAGCGCGAAAGCCAACCATCCGGCGGCCCAGTAAAAACGTAGCCAGCACCGTCAGCATCGACGCTAAAGCGATTGGAAATCGTGTCGCCCAAGCAGACGCGCCAAAGATTTTGTAACTGGCCGCGATCGCCCAGGTTTGCAATGGTGGTTGGCTCCAATAATAACCATCGTGCAAGTTTGATGCCGACGACTCTCTGTTTTCGATCAACGACAACGCCAACTGTGCGTTACGCGTTTCAACGGGCTCAAACAAGGGATAACCTAGGTTGCCAAACAGAATCCAACCAGCGATGGCCAATATTCCCAGCGTCGCCAATCGGCGGACTTTTTTCTTAGGTTTGGGCGATGCAACTTGGACGCTATGCTTCGGGAACAGCAAGCAATTAAACCAAAACCGAATCGCCCGCTTCCACGCCGCGCGAAC
>CAZKTR010001016.1:0-1219 GCA_964555525.1 uncultured Pirellulaceae bacterium | reverse complement strand
CTTCGGATCAACACATTGTTATCACGCGTTTTCTGCCTCTGCAGTTGAAAACCCAACGTCAAAGCCGTAGCGGGCAGACGTGTTCATTATTACCTGTTTGATGAGAAGCCTTCAATCCCGAGCCGAACCTTCTTTGTTGAACGATTTGTTCGTTAACTCCTCATTTTCCCCTCCGGTTTCTTTGAGCTCGCCTGTGGGTTGCTCCTCGCTGTTAAGCGTTAATAGCACCGAAAAACTTTCGGCCGCGTTTTTCACGAATTGCACTGGGAAAGACAAGTCCAATTCTTTCGGCACCACTTCCGCATCGGGCCAAGTCATCGCAGGCAACCGGCTTTGAGATTCGTCGGTGACTTTTTTGGGTTTGGCAAAGACGATGCGATAATTTTCGGAATCAATTCTATCCAACCTTCGGTTCTTAAATTCCCATGATGTTTTGAAGAATCCGGGCCCGCTCAGTTTCGCGGTAATGAATTCAAAACGTGTACCCCCACCTTTCTGAATGACGGTCGAAATCAGAGTCCCCTCTTCTCGTGAGCAATCAACAAAGTACTGTTTGATTCCAGCGTCTTGGGACATCCATTGCGATTCCAGTAACTCCTTTAACGTAGATTCCAAGGCTTCTTCGGGATTGGTCGTCAATCCGCCATTAAGACCCAATATGAAACTCCCATCTTCCTCCCTCCGGATCGAAGGCTTAAAGTTTAAATAAAACGGCTGGTCAATTAGCTCGATCTTGTTTGTTTCTCCGGAGTAGAAACGACTTCCCTTGGTAGACAACGCAAACTGAAAAGTAGTTTTTTGATTCTTCTGGATCATGAATTGGCAATTGTTTCGATCTAAATCCACGCCTGCCGTAACTTTCCAATCGTTGCCAACGCCCTCACAAGTCAATTGGACAACATGTTCGTCTTTCTTGATCGAACTCAAAGCGACTCGCAATTGGGAAACGAAATCGGTTTCGTTTTGACTGCTGGATTCGATCGCCTCGATCAAAATTGTGGCGTCTGTAGCAACAGGAGATTCAGGCCATTTCAGCGAAACAGATTTTAGTATTAAAACCGCTTTCTCAGTCTCGCCAGTGGTCGCAGACGCGAGGCCAAGCCAATAAGTGGACTCCGGATCATCCGGTTCATTTGTCTCAAAAAATTTAATCGCAGATCCAAACTCTCCGTCTTTCATTAATTGGAGAACCGCTGGTTTGTCTATCTGAGCATGGCCT
>CAZKTR010001015.1:0-1220 GCA_964555525.1 uncultured Pirellulaceae bacterium | reverse complement strand
CTTGTTCAATTTCGACAGCGTTCAATGTTGACGGATTTCAGCAAAGGAAGGGAAAGCACGGATTATAGAGTAGTGTCGTCGTTACTGGGAGATGAGATTTGCCTGTTTTGGTTGAAGGAAAACGGTAGAATTAAGACAGTCTGATTTTTGAAACAAACGTATCCCGTATCTGGTGATCGGAAACCGATGGATGACTTTACCAACGAGCGTTGCTGTGTTGATGCGATGAGCGAATCACAACAAATAAAGTGCAGCGGAACTTGCCGCTTCTGGCGAGCGGGAGCTTCGGCATGAGCGTCAAGACTTTAAAGGTCGGAATTGAATCAGACGCGATTGAGCAACTGTCGAAAGTAACTATCGACAAAGCTCTCGAGGAGCTGATTTGGAATGCGATAGACGCTGATAGCTCTGAAGGGATTCAGTATCTAAGGAATCGCTTTAGTCACTTGCTGCCGGATGAAGCGAAGACGGACACTCTTGCGGAAAAGCAGTAGGCATGCACGAACCTCACATGTCTCTTTATGCGGGATGATGAAACTGAAACGCAATGAAGTGCTTGAAACTCAATTGCGACACTACATTTAGCTATTGGAAATTCGCTTAGTAATGACACTTAAAAAAAGCCAAGCAGAAGAACTGCTAAGACTTGTCAGTTCGTTATATCCCGACTGGTCTGGGTTCGACGACCCTCGATTTCACGAAAGCGAAATTGGATACAAACAAGCAGCTGTCGAATTGTTTGCTGAAACGTTAAGTGAAGCCATTTTCGCCGACTTGATTGAGCAAGGCGATTGGGAGGAAATCAAGAAACGGTTGATCGCCATCGGAGGCAAAACAAACCTGCTCTTTCGCGGCGTTCCAAAATCTGGCGATCTGAGTGTTCTGTATGGGGACGGAGTCGATCTGTCGCTGCTGTGTCCACAAATCTTTGAACTTGTCTATGGTGACGGTGAAACGTCAGAAAGACTCGAAGCTTACTCGCTGTTCACAGAGCAGAACGAATTGCCAAATAAATGGACGTTCCCAACCTACCTGCTGTTCTTTGCCCATCCAGGCTCAGAGTTCTTCATCAAGCCAAGCGTGGCAAAGTGGTTCTTGGATTTTGCTGGCAGCAAAACCAAACTAGGTTCGAAGCCAAGCGGGCTTGTTTACAAAGAAGTCAAAACTCTCGTAAACGAATTGCGATCATCACTTTCTGATGAATACGAAATTCGTGACAT
>CAZKTR010001014.1:0-1221 GCA_964555525.1 uncultured Pirellulaceae bacterium | reverse complement strand
CACAGGTTGTCGATGACCAAACGATCGACTTTGGTTATTTCACCAACGAAGCCTAGGTCTATTGGTTGGCCTTGATCATCGTTGAGTTTTAGTAATCGCCCTGTCAGCACCGGTGTCGAATCAAAGTTCAGCGTCATCGCACGGCCGCCGATTTTTTCAAAAGTCTCGGCGAGTTCTTGGTTGGTGTCTTGCGCGAGAACTTTTTCAACGATCTCGAGCGTGGCTTGGTCGGTGTATCGTCGACCGGCTACGAATCGCGGTTCGATTCCCGCGTCTTGCATGGCGGTCGAGATCCGACTGCCAGCTCCGTGTACCACCACCGGACGCATGCCCACCGATTCCATGAATAAGATATCCAGTAAGATGTTCTTGATCGCCTCGGAGTCGCTAAGCATGCTACCGCCGAGTTTGATGACTGTGGTTTTGTCGCGAAATTGGCGGATCCAGGATAGTGCCTCAATCAACGTATCGGCTTTTTCAATTGCCTGTTGCACGGGCTTTGCTTTCTGGAAATGAGTGGGGAACGGTTTCAGTCGGACTTGCTGAGCGGTCGCGAAAATTGAAAGGCAGATATCGTAAGTGGCTGGGGCAATGCCGGCAAGGTTGCGTGATCTTTTGAGCCTTGCTTCGAGCAGAAAACAATTTTGACGGGCTGATGACGGCCCTTATGCCCGCAATTTTACTCACTTTGGTGAATCAAATCGGTACTTGGTGCTCTCAATTGAGCCGTGGCAAAATGACGCTCAGCCTGTTGATTTGCGATCGTTCTTGGAAATAAAGAAAGAACGAGGCTAAAAAACAGGTGGCAGAAGAACGAAGAATTTCAATCGGCAAGACGTTTTGACGATTAAGCATCAGCATGTTGGACCGAGATGGCGACAGGTGAAGCCGTCATCAAAGCGTAGTGTCTACGCCAAATGCCCAACCGTCGATGCGTTTGGATTACCAAACCCCCATCATGTAGGCGGTTTCAGTTCAGCAATCGAGCGATTGGGCCGCTAAGTTCTAGTTGCTTAGTCTTTAGTCCAAAGAAAGACTGAGGCCAGATAGTCCGCCGAGGCTGTCAGAGGTTTCAATGTCGACATCTTTAACCTCGTCGGCGTCTTGTTCGAACTTCATTTCTTTCTTGGGTTCTTTTTCATCCATTAAGGCATCGTCACCATCTTCGCGGAAGTCGCTGTCGTCATCGCGGAAGTCGTTGTCATCATCGCGGAAGTCGTT
>CAZKTR010001013.1:0-1222 GCA_964555525.1 uncultured Pirellulaceae bacterium | reverse complement strand
CCTCCAGCCCACAAGCCGAAGGCGACGGCAACAAAGTTTAACGACGAGCCGGCAGGCGACGGCGGCAGCGCCAATTCAAACAACACCGGCCTCGATCATTTCTACGATATCTGAAGTACCAGCAAACCCAACCATCTCTCAGCTGAAAACCTCAACGTGCGAATTGGCAACCGAGTAACCGAAAAAGACCTTCGGCAATGGCTAACCGCACAAGGCTGGGCAGGCCGGTCAGCGAAAATCGATCACCTAGATCTCCACGCGATCCAACCACCCGGCTGGATTCAAGTCTTTCGCTTTAAGGTAGACGTGGTCCCTGCACACCAAACGGAAACCCACGAAAACGACGACACCCCCCAGCAAACCGCTCGAACCGCACAGACCTTCTACGGCGCCGTACGCGACGACGAGCGACAGAAAACCTCGCCGACAACAATCTGGGTCTTTAACGATCAACAAGAACAATCCGAAAAACTGAGTGAACTCTCCGAAGGCTTAATCACACTTCGCAACGGCGAAACATCCGCAGGCTTCTTGCCTCTACTGGTCATCTTTATTGGCGTGGTCGTATTGGTTGCCACTTTCCTATATTGGCTTTCGTAGCCTTTAGGTGGCGACGGTTGCCTCCGGCCTGTCATACACGGTAGCGGAACGATAACACTTTTCATTTCGCGCCAGTTAGAATTAACAACCGCGAAATACACGAAAAAAACGAAAACAGGATCGAGTTTAAGGATCTCGAATCAACTAGTTTCTTGGTTGCTTAGTTTTCGCATATTTCGTTTCTTTCGCGGTTGTGAAAAGTTACAAGGAGCTACGTACTGGCTGGCTTGTTTCGTGTGTGTATAACGTTTACGCTCGGTCGGCATGACAAGGACTTCTTTAAGTAGCCGTCGAGCGATAGCTCCCGGTTCCTGCGCCCAAGAACCGAGGGCTATCGCCCGGCGGCTAAAGCAAACGTTTTCAACGTTCAGCAGAAGACGGCCTGCTAGCATTTCCCAGCACGCCCTTAGGCAGCTTGCAATTGTCAAAACAAAGCGATTGCAGCACATGGGCAACCGCCACCAGAGACCGCCACCGGCCAAAACATGAGCCGCAACGAATGCGTCCACGAGCCTTAATATTTGCGTTGTGGCAAATTCTCATATCCGTTAAACCATTGGCTCCCGCAGGCCCTTGTTTATGGAGAAACTGGTCGTGTTCAGCAAAGCATCACGAGACGAAA
>CAZKTR010001012.1:0-1232 GCA_964555525.1 uncultured Pirellulaceae bacterium | reverse complement strand
ATGCGAAAAGTGTTTGACGTCAACTTTTTCGCCATCGCCGAATTGACTCGACTCGCTCTACCGAAATTAAAACTCGGCAACGACGCGTTGATCGTCAACATGAGCAGTATTTTGGCTCACCGCGCCGCGCCACTGAAAAGCGAATACTGTGCGAGCAAATTTGCGTTGCACGGATTTAGCGATTCCATTCGAGCTGAACTTGCAACGGACAACGTGAGCTTGTTGCTGGTCAGTCCGAGCACAACTGACAGCGAGTTTTTTGATTCGGCGATAGAAGACCAAACTGGCAAGAACTGGAAGAAACGCGGATCGATGCCACCGGACGTCGTCGCCGCCAAAACCATCCGCGCGATTCGCAAACGCAAGCACGAGATCATCCTGACCCACGGCGGCCGTTTTCTCGTTTGGCTGGACCGTTTGGTCCCCGGCATTGCCAACCGAATCATGGCCCGCTACGGCAACTAATACATAGTCTTAGCGGGGCTCGCCAGAGTTCAGGGGTCTTCCCGATCCGCAACTCAAAGTCTGGCAACTCCGGCTACGATCAACAACCAACCAAAAACGATATTGCATCGCCTGCATCATCGAAGCAATAATATCTGAGTAGTTTTGGATTCACGATCCGAACCCAATCATGCCTTGCTTTGTTAACACGAGGTGCTGCTTGAAAATTTCCCACGCATTTGTTACCGGTGCCACTGGATTTATTGGTACTCGCCTTACGAAAAAACTAATCGAATCCGGAACCAAAGTCACTTGCTTGGTCCGCCAGCAATCCAACATCCAGACGCTCAAAAACCTTGGCTGCGAATTCGTCTATGGTGATTTACGTAACGAAACATTAACGCTCCCGGGACTGGAGCGATGCGACACGCTGTTCCACGTCGCTGCGATGAAGAACGCTGCAAACCCCAAAGACATGCTCGCGATCAACCCCTGTGCGACACGAAATTTGTTCGAAGCGGTTCTTCAATCGTCGGCCACCCCTCGGGTTGTTCATGTCTCGTCGCTGGCAGCCTGTGGCCCTTCTACAAAACACCGTCCAACGGTTGAAACCGATCGCGCCGCTCCAGTTTCCTACTACGGACGCAGCAAGCTCGAGTCCGAACAGATTGCGACCACCTACGCTGATCGCCTTCCAATATCGATCGTTCGACCACCGATTGTAATGGGACAAGGCGACAGCAACGGATTGAAAATGTTTAAGTTGATTGAACAATTCAACTACCACT
>CAZKTR010001011.1:0-1232 GCA_964555525.1 uncultured Pirellulaceae bacterium | reverse complement strand
GACGGGAACTTTTGGTTTCAGTTGTATCACCCTGCCGAAAACGACTTGCGAGACAAGTTGCTTGAACGGGCTTGGGAAGCCGGTTGTAAGACGTTAGTGATTTTGGCCGATACGCCAACGTTTGCTTATCGCCCCAAAGAGATCCGCAACGGGCTGTCGATTCCTCCGCAGATGAGCCTGCGAAACGTTTTGCAGATGGTTGCCAATCCAACTTGGTCGTTCGGCCAGTTGATCGCGGGCAAGCCAGAGTTTCAGACGATGAAGCCGTACATTCCCGCAGGCTTAAACATGAAGCACTTGGGTTTGTTCATGAACAAAACATTTTCGGGCCGTTTGACCGAAGCCAAGATTTCTGCGATTCGCGATCGTTGGCAAGGCAATATCGTTGTCAAAGGAATTGTGAATCCGGAGGATGCAGAGTTTGCGATCAAGCTTGGGATGGATGGTTTGATCGCCTCCAACCACGGCGGTCGGCAGTTGGATCGTGGTCAGTCGACGATCAAGCCGTTTCAGGAGTTGGTGGCGAACTTCAAGGGCAAGATCAAGCTGATGTTGGATTCGGGGATTCGCTCGGGGGCTGACATTGCTTCGGTGCTGGCGACTGGCGCTGATTTTACTTTTTTGGGACGCACGCCGATGTTTGGTGTTTGTGCCAAGGGCAAGTACGGTGGGCATCACACGATTGAAATGTTGAAAAAGCAAGTTCAGCAAGTGATGGAGCAAGTCGGCTGCGAGAAAGTTGAAGACCTGCCAAAGCACTTGGTGAAGTAGTTTGGAGCCTCGGGGGCTAGGTCAAGCGGCATTGTGTTAATGCCCGACGCTAGCGCGAACGGCTCACAAAGCCACTTTGGTTGTGATAAAGCGCGGGGCCATGGGTGCCATGTTTACGCGATCAGAAAATGATTGATTCTAGAAAGCCCCTCAAAAAACATGCTCACGGGACTTTTCCAAAACCACATCTAACGCGTAAGCATGCCAGCACTCGGTAGATGCTCTTGCCCCTCAAAGCCGTGAAGCATGGCACCCCTCTGGCCCGATCAAGCACCTCAAATAATTACAAGACTTGATACTCGGTCGCGAAAAAAGTAGCGAATTAATTCGCTTTTCTGGTTGACGTTGGCGAATTGTTTCGCTAAGTTGGCGTGCGTTAGCGAAGGAATTCGCCATTCGGTCAACTCCATAGGAGAGCTTTCAATGCCGCGTCCAACCTCGTCACAGCCGACCGAAGTCGA
>CAZKTR010001010.1:0-1239 GCA_964555525.1 uncultured Pirellulaceae bacterium | reverse complement strand
TTATGCCGCTTGGAAATTGAATGGCCAAACGCACTTTTCGTTTAAGCATACGCTTTGCAATGCTTACTACCGCACTAGTTGCGATCTCGTTGTTCTGGTTTTGGACGCGCCCGGCGAGCGTAGCGTTTTCGCTAGACAGGTTTAAAACTGAGAACTTTACATTTCCTGACGTTCTGCAGGATGACTTTCCGAACGGTCTCAGCACGCGTTACGCAGTACTGAACCTAACGAACACCTCACCGTACACGATATGGTATAGTGGTGTCTCAGGGCGGCCGAACTGTACGATTTCGCAGCAATTACGATCTTTGGACTTGCAACTTCAGGGTTGCAACACAATAACGCCATCCCGATGGGTTGCGCTGCCTCCGGGCCAAACCGTGACGTTCTCATCTCAATTTGACGACGACTGCAAGACATTAAGGTTTATGGTCAAATTAAAGGCTGCATTGTTTGGTGCGACTGAGGAACAGTGGAGCGAACCTTATGTTGTCCCGTATGAGCAGGTGACATATCCAAGACCTCACACACCGATTTACGTACACCAAAACGATACCGACAAGGCAATCGCGGAATAACAAGGTGGTGCACACGGAGCACTCATTCGGGTGGGGCGAAGTGGTTAGTCTTTCGTTCGTGCCCGGTGATCACTGACGTTATCCAGGCTAGAATCTCGCTATCCGGGCAAGGCTAAGCCGCTATCGAACCTAGGGGACGCAGCATTAAATATACCCTCAAAGGATTCTTCATTGCGGGTTTTGCAATGAGCCTTTTTGGGCTCGCCAACCTGCTTCCATTCGTGATCGGATCGGGCAGGCTTCGGATTAGACGAGGGTTTCCCTTTCGCCATTCGGAGGTGCTATTTGCATACAGTGATCGACATCGACGCCACTTCACGATACCAGGATTTGACGACCTCAACTACACCGCCTGCCTTAAAAATTTACTGTGCTCCGTGATCTTTGCCGTAATTGTCGTTGCCGTGACGAGAGGCGTACGGTCACTTATAGAGGCTCAGCGAAGGCATTAGTGGATTTGAAATTACTAGACTTCGCAGGCTCGATTTGCTACTATAGAGCTTGCCGAATCATACGACCGCCTTGGATAACAAAGTGATGAACCAAAACACTCTGCATATGGCCAATTTTTTTAAAATGTCTGTTTTTCGTGTTGGGTTATCACGACCGTTATCCGGCCTGAACTGAAACCAACTCGGGAATCAACCCACGTTCATCCAAA
>CAZKTR010001009.1:0-1240 GCA_964555525.1 uncultured Pirellulaceae bacterium | reverse complement strand
ATACAATACCTAATACACAAAAGACTATAAATATAGAATATGCCGCGCTCACTTTTCAAGCAGGAAAAGTCATCCAACAGTTTACAATCGTGTGGGCAGAAGAAGACGCATATGCAAAACAAATTGCAGAGCGTATGATAAATAGTGTAGAATTACAAGCACCTAAAAAAGAAGAAAACTAATGTTAGAGAATTTCGAATTTTCACATCCACAGTTTTTTTGGTTGTTTCTTACACTTCCAGTAGCCTTGTTATGGTATATCTGGAAGTATAAAAAACAGAATGCCTCTGTAAAACTCTCTAGTCTTAAAGGCTTTGATGGAGGTTCTAGTTTGTTACCTAAGTTAAAACCATTCTTGTTTTTACTTAGACTACTAGCACTTGCAGCACTTATTACAGCCCTCGCAAGACCTCGCAATGTAGATGTTTCTACCCGTACAAAAAGCACCAAAGGAATTGACATTATCATTGCGATAGACGTTTCTGCTAGTATGCTAGCAAAAGACCTTCGCCCTAATAGACTAGATGCGCTTAAAAAAGTTGCTGCAGATTTCATCAAAGGAAGACCTAGCGACCGTATTGGCCTAGTAGAGTATGCCGGAGAAAGTTATACAAAAACACCTATCACTAGTGATAAAACTATTGTACTTAGTTCCCTTAATAGCATTAAGTACAATAGCATTATGGAGGGAGGAACCGCTATAGGAATGGGACTTTCTACCTCTGTAAATCGTTTAAAAGATAGCAAAGCACAAAGCAAGGTTATTATTTTAATGACAGATGGAGAGAATAATGCAGGGTTTATAGACCCTAAAATAGCGAGTGAACTCGCCTTAGAGTTTGGTATTAAAACCTATACTATTGGGATGGGTACAAACGGACTAGCATTATCTCCTGTTGCTATAAAACCTAATGGGAGTTTTGTATACGACAATGTGAAAGTAACTATAGATGAAGAACTTTTAAAAGAAATTGCAAAAGTCACCGGCGGAAAATATTTTAGAGCCACAAATAATAAGAAATTAAAAGAGATTTACGACGAAATAGATAAACTAGAAAAAACCGAAGTAGAAGAGTTTAAATACACAAACTATGAGGAAAAGTATCGCCCACTTGTTTTACTAGCTGGAGCCTTATTACTTTTTGAAATCCTATTACGTTTTACATTGTTTAGAAGTTTTGTTTAATAAAAAATGATAGTTGCTTCCTTGTCTTTTGGCAAGTGAGTTAGAAAATAAGAA
>CAZKTR010001008.1:0-1240 GCA_964555525.1 uncultured Pirellulaceae bacterium | reverse complement strand
TCGAAGTCGTTGGTTTGAAAACCGAGATCTCGCAATACTGCCAAATCCAATTGAGTGAGACCTTTACGAGTGCCTACGGTAAGGTTGGGGTCTAAAACGATCTCCTGCAATACGCCGTCGGTAATTCGAGGGCTCATTAGATTCTCAGCGAAATGTTCGCCATCGGATTCAACAATTCCCGTACCCGTTCCATGGGATGCGATTACTTCCGCACCCAACCAAGTTGTTCCGACAATCATTGAATTCCAAGAATCCGTTCCGCCAACGCCAAGGGTGTGCAGTATCTCGTGCAACGCAACGGAATAGAAATCGTTGGCTCCAGGAGCCACAGGAATGGTGTGGTCAAAGTGCCAATTGGCGTCGTCATCAAAAACCACACTACCGACACCTAACCCAATCTCAAAAGAAAAAGGAGTACCGTCTTCGAACGCTCCATTCAACGTAATAACTAGCGGTCCACCACCGCGACGATGAGTGTCATTGGCTTCCGCGTCCGCAACGGCATCTGCAAGACTACCGCTTCCCAACGTTCCAGATCCAGCAAAGCCAGCTCCCCCAGGTCCACCGAAACCAAGCGCACTACCGCCAAGCGTTCTGGCACCAACAAATACTCGGTACACGTTCTCAGGTGAAGAAGCGTCCTCGATAACTTGTTCACCGCCCGTCGCTGGGTTGCTATAATTGTAAGAAAAATCAAAACTAAAATTCGTACTACCAGCAGTGCCAGTGGTGATATCCTCAGCGGCAGATAGGTCGAAGACAACCGCTGCGTTGATATCTGCAGCGGCGGCTTCGACCGCTGCTCTGGCCACCGGGTTGTCAGTAAAAAAGTTCTGATTAGCTAAGTCATCTGAAAAATCGAGCACGATCTGGGCATTCGCGACCGGAACAAAACCAACCAAGCCCAACAGCCACCCGGCCAAACAAACTCGTACTGCATTGACGACCAATCGGGGGCGTGTTGAAAGCAAAAGAAAGTTACTCATAGACATCTCCAAAGATTGAAAGGCTTGCAAGTCAGTTGTGTCTGTTCAGACCTTCGAAAAGGTAGCACCGAAAATCAGAAATGCAACCAGAAACACAACACTTAGGCTGCATTTCGAGAACACCAGAGACATCCGCTCCCGATCAAACGAATGATAAAAAGCGGAAGGCAAGGGATTCGAACCCTCATCACCTTTCGGTGTCACGCATTAGCAATGCGGCCCGGCAAACCGTATCCGGCTACCTTCCATGTTTT
>CAZKTR010001007.1:0-1242 GCA_964555525.1 uncultured Pirellulaceae bacterium | reverse complement strand
AACCGTTTGCTCCGGTTACCAATGCCTTCACGTTCAACCAACCCTTTGTCAGGTTCTCAATAGATGTATCGTTTAACGACTAGCCAGAGGTGAGTGATTTTAAGGTAGTCGCCGACACATTGCCGCGAGCGAGTCGTTAAACTTATATTTTGTGGAGCATAGTTTAATCCACAAACGGCTGGTTATCGAGAGGAGGGTTGGGCCTTCGATTTTCAGGTGAAAGTTGATGCTCAGCAAACAAATAGTCGTTGTTTCTGGGATGTTCTAAATAATTGGGGCGTGATGTCGAATAGATTCGTGAGCACGGGTTTGACCTTAGACCTAGTAGTGTGTTGGTAGCAATCGTTTTGGCACTTTAATACTTTAGAAGAACAAGAGACTTTGTATGTCAAGAAATGTTCCTGATTTCAATCCATTTGAATCGTTGCCACAACCGCAAAAGGCGCCTCCTAAGGTTGCTGTCGCGCAGCCTGTATTAGGTCGGCCGAGTCCTCGACGGGCACGGCTTGGTTTTTTTGATTGCTTCTTTGAGGCGAAAGAATTTTTGGGCAAGGACTACTGGTCGCTTTGGGGCTTGATCTTTGTAGGTATGCTGATCGCCGGTGTCGTTCCATTGATTTTGTTAGGGCCGATTTACTGCGGATTTGGGCTTTGCTTTCTGGCGGTAGAGCGACGGCAGCAACCAAGCTTTGATTTAATGTTCAAAGGCTTTGAACAGTTTATGAACACGTTGGTTCCAGTGCTGTTGTATTTTTTGTTTACGTTTTTAGTGGTGCCATTTTATTTGGTAGGTGTCTTTGGTGGGATGGGCTTGTGTAGTACGGGGGAAGGGGTCCTAGTCTTTTTAGGCATATGCTCGATTTTGTTTGGCGTCTCGGTGATGATTATTGGTTCAACCTTTATTGGCTACGGGGCAATGTTTGCATGCTTCTTGGTCGCCGAATACAGGCTCGAAGGCATGGATGCGTTTAAAATATCGTTGAAAGGTATCCAAATGAACTTCTTTGGGATGTTTGGTGTCATGATTGCATCGTTGATCTTGACGTTTTGTGCTATGCTACTCTGCTACATCCCATTTTTGCTGATGATACCAATATTCACTTGTGCTCCGTTTATTTGTTACCGGAAAATTTTCCGAGCACAACCCGAGCCAACTAAGATGCGTTTGTAAATCGCTCTTCCTAGCTGGCTTAGGTTTTAATTCGCAAGAATAATTTAACGCCTGCTTATGACTCGAACTGA
>CAZKTR010001006.1:0-1243 GCA_964555525.1 uncultured Pirellulaceae bacterium | reverse complement strand
ACTTCGGGCCCGTGCGGGTCCGAGAGAAACATCGACTTCAGGCACGCCAGCAAGCTCGCGAACGGGTACTCTTGCACCCCCCGCGAGTCTGCAGGAAGCGCCTGCTGCACCTGGGAGAGCGTGCAGTTGTCCTCTAGGGCAGCGTCCTGCAGCGCGTTGCCGCGTGCTTCCGTGGCCTGCCTGAGGCGACCCAGGTCGGGCACATGTCCACAGCTCGTTCCTTGGCTGGAGATCCAGCTCAAAGCTGCCAGCAGCTGCTGGCATTGCAGCAGCTGGTCTGCACGGAAAGGCATGGTTACTGCCCCCCGCATCGGACGCGTGTAATTACAGCGGAGTCTCTCTATACCGGTCTTCTATACACCGGTTTCAGGCTATACCGGTCAAAGTTCCTGTGCACAAATCGTAAAAGTACCTGCAAACGGTGTTCTATATACCGGTTTCAGGTTTAACATAATATACCAGTCGATTTCTGCTGTGCAATAGGTGACCGGAATAGAGAGACTCCACTGTATGCGCTCATTCTGCTCTTCCAGTGACAGGAATGATGGCCAGTCACAGTCATCAGAGCGTGAGCCCAGTGCTCTACGATCCCGGCAAGATTGTTCTGTCTGACAACCAAAGAACAGTCGTAACAAGTCTAGGATACCTCTGTCTAAGGGTTTCTGGCTGTACAACACTGTCTGAGTCCTAGAATCGAGCAACAACCTGCAATGATGCCATTCAAGGGATGACAGTGCTCGGAGTAGCACTAACCCCTGCACTACAAACACGATCCGCTGCTGAACAAGCACAACAAAACTCCCCTTATTAAAAGTTGGAAATATCTGCAAGAGGGAGCTTCATTATGCAGGAGGGGAAGCACCTGCTGGAACGCCTTGGAATCCAAGCCCACCACTCCTAATTGCATCGTTGGCCGTCCGAACGCCAGCCAGCTTCGTTGAAAGTTTCGATATCAAGGAGGGGTTTGCTATCATGCTCCCTCCAGCCATCACACCACTCAACTCGTTGATGATACTGGCTGCAGTGGCCATGACCCAAGCCTGGCAAGCGTCTCCTTGCATGACTGGCACATGCCGGATGTCTGTGGAACTCAAGTTGGGATCTGCGCATACCGAAGCAAGACTGAGTATCGTACCACTGCAAACCTTGTGCCAGACCTATATCCCTAACAATGGCACACGCCAGGCCCAGCAAATGTGTACAAGTGGTACAATGTTTGGGGCTGCTGCAGTATCTCCAAGGC
>CAZKTR010001005.1:0-1244 GCA_964555525.1 uncultured Pirellulaceae bacterium | reverse complement strand
TTTGACGGTTTGATTGGCCCGACCCACAACTACGCCGGCCTGTCCTACGGCAACATCGCTTCTGCCAAACACCGCCAAAAATCTTCTTCGCCGCGCCAAGCTGCTCTGCAAGGACTAGCCAAAATGAAAGCACTGGCCGACCAAGGAATCGGCCAAGCGATCTTGCCCCCGCTGCGACGTCCACGGTTTGAATTCCTACGCGAACTAGGCTACCACGGATCCAACGAACAGCTGATTCAGCAGTTCTCCGCGATCGATCCAGTTTTATTAGCAACATGCTATTCCGCCTCCAACATGTGGACAGCCAACGCTGCAACCGTTAGCCCGTCCAACGACTGCGCCGACGGGCGACTGCACATCACGACCGCCAACCTGTCCAGCACTTTACATCGATCGATCGAACACCCCAGCACTAGCCGCCTACTTAACTTTATCTTCGGCGACTCACAACACTTCGCCGTCCACCCTGCCCTGCCCTCTCAAGCAGGAATGCGAGACGAAGGCGCTGCGAATCATACTCGGCTTTGCCCGCTTGGTTTTGAAAGCCAGACTGCGGGCCTTGAGATCTTTACCTTCGGCGCCGACCCACTGGACTCAAACTCTGACTCGCCCGAAACCTTCCCTGCTCGTCAAACCAAACTCGCCAGCCAGTCGATCGCTCGCCTGCATCAACTGAACCCAGAAGACACCTTCTTCTTGCAACAAAACCCCGCCGCGATCGATGCCGGAGTTTTCCACAACGACGTCATCTCTGTCGGCAATCAAAACGTGCTGCTCTGCCACGAGTTTTCTTTTGTCGACCAAGCGAATCAATTACAGAGAATCCGCGACCGATTTCAAACCAAATTTCAACAGCCGTTACACATCGTCGAATTCAATGCGGGCGAGCTCCCTCTGGCAGTCGCGGTCTCGAGCTATTTCTTCAATAGCCAGCTAGTGACTCGCCCGGATGGCGGCATGACGATTTTTTCTCCGTTGGAATGCAACAACACTCGCGCCGCCCAGTTTTGCGTCGATCGCTTGATCCGAGAAGACAACCCGGTCGACCAAGCTCAATTCGTGGACTTGCAACAAAGCATGAACAACGGCGGCGGCCCGGCTTGCTTGCGACTGCGGGTCGCAATGAATGAGGCGGAAATTGCCGCGGTTCATCAAGGTATTTTGTTCACTGACAAACTACACGGTCAGCTTGTTGATTGGGTAAACCGACATTATCGAAAACGCTTGTCAACCGCTGATTTGTG
>CAZKTR010001004.1:0-1248 GCA_964555525.1 uncultured Pirellulaceae bacterium | reverse complement strand
CCGCCACCGCCAAAGCCGCCACCGCTGCTGAAGCCGCCACTACCAAAGCCGCCACCGCTGAAACTGGTCGCTGGTGCTTCAGCATAGCCAGCATTACAGCCACACACAGAAGTTTGGTCCATTTGAACATGGACTCGCTCAAAGCGATCACTGTCGGTCACCACAGTACAAGCCCGATCCCCGCAATAGCTCGCCGCACAACCATAGATGTTGTAGTCGCCCGGATGAATGTTTGGAAAACTAAACGAGCCGTCTTCGTTGGCAACCGTTTTGGCCAGCAGAACACCGCCACTTACCAAAGTGATATTGGCTTCGATTGGAACTTCGTCGCCATTAACAATTGCACTCGTTCGACCGACCAATTCCCCTTGCTCATTCACGCTTACAACTGCTGGGCCTAGCTCTTCATCTTTATCTTCGTCTTCATGATCGCCGTCTTCATGATCTTCGGCGTCTAGATCTTCTTTCGCGTCATCCTCGACAGTAGACTTGTCCTCAGCAAGAGTTTTTACGTCGTCAGCGATTGCACCGGCCGCTTCATCTTGCTCGGTAGAACGTAAATTGAGAGCATTTTCCGGTGGATCAACTTGTTCAGCAGTTTCCGCATTTGGTTGTAAAGACGGTCGTAATTCGACATCTTGGGCATTTAAGTACCCAGAAAAAATAAGGGCCCAGAAGAGTAGGGCAAAAATTGTGCGTTGCATCGGCGGGGACTCCAATCGACTGATAAGCGTTAGACCTAGAGGATTTAAATTACTCGAGCGTTTCATTCGTTTTAAATGAACCCCTCAAGTCAAAAACAAACCCGAATCACCAGCATCAAATTTACCAACGGTCGATTGGTAATGGCGTTCGGATGTTGGGGGTGTAACGATTATTACAGAAGCAAGGGGATTAGAACATACAAACAATCGCCCAAAGGCCCAACTTGCCCCAAATCCACACTGAAGATCCGCATCTGCGCCTAAATTTGACAGATTTTGCGGTTAAAGTATTGCTGCGCAGCGACTTCTAACAGCTGTTGAAAGCCCAACAAAACGACTTCACCACCCATAATGCGGCCATAATCGCTGGCTTTGATCAGACTTTGTCCATGAATCGGTTGACAATATTCTCGACCAATTCTTGGCGACCACTACCGCTTGGAGCCGAATCACCTTTTTCCAGCATCAATGTTTCCAGCTCTTTGAAGCCTACCGAACCCGATTCAATTTTTTGGCCCAGCTCAGAACCCCAGCTCGAATAACG
>CAZKTR010001003.1:0-1252 GCA_964555525.1 uncultured Pirellulaceae bacterium | reverse complement strand
CTGTCGATCCGGTGGTTGCGGGTTCGAGTCCCGTCAGCGTCGCTTAAAGAAACCCCGGTGAACGTAATGTTTGCTGGGGTTTTTTCGTGCGCGAGGGATGGTTGCCCAACAAAAAAAGCCACGATATCCAGTATCGTGGCTTTTGGATTGCGAAAGCAATTTGTTTGTTTTCTTGGCCTCTTATCGTCGACGCCGTCTTAGAAAACCAACGCTAGCTAGGCTCAACAACGCGAGCGAAGAGGGCTCTGGAACAGCCTTCACATGAAATGTCAGAACTGTAAGTCCAAAGCCGTTTCCACCGGTGTGGGCGATTGTCACGGTTTCTCCCACAAGTTCCGTGTGAGCAGGAATCTCAGTGTCGCTTCCACCGTCAATGGCAGTTTGTATCCCACCAATTTCAATAGTGCCCGAGTCATCTGTTCCAAAATTACGAACCGTTATGCTTTCCAGTGTCGCAGATACAGGACCGGAAAACGTGATCGTAAAACTCTCATCAAATCCAGCACCTGCGTCTAGGTCGGCAGGCACATCAGCCCCAGTTGGAGCGTTGATACCAAAGCTGACACCTGATGCATTGAGGTTGCCGCTGGATGTTTCGAATAGTGCAGATAGCCCCGAAGGATCATCAAAGGTCCCCATCGAATCATTAAAGTCAAAGTCATCATCGACATTGCCAACGGCATTGTTTGTAAGAAAAAACTCAACGGTGTCTGCATGAGAGACACTTGGACCGGAGGAGACCAAAGCAAAGAGTGCGATTAAACCCGATAAGATCAATTTCTTAGTCATAACTGTTTACTGTTAACGTGGAGGGTACTATGCGAATAGAATTGGTCGCCTACTAGAATTATCATCTCTAAGCTTTAGGTGCCGACATTGTCGCATCGTCCAAGTGTGCAGCGAAAATGAAGAAACAATTCTATGCCCGTAAGAAACTCCCACTGACCCCCTAAAGTAAGGGCTGTGCTTTCAATGCTGATCCAATTGATTCCAGAGTCTCCGTACTCTCTGCACGGGATCGTGGATGTGGATAGGATGCTATTTTTACCGCGAAATACACCAAACACACGAAAGTTGCGAACGCGGATTTTCGTTTAGTTCGTGTGTTTCGTGGTTGAAAAATAACGATTAATCCGCCTTCTTCAGATCACATTGTTGCTACTGGTAAGAAAACTGAGCAGAGGCTGTGGTGGTGGGCAAAAGAAAGGGGACGCAGCTCGAATGGCACTGTCGTTGATTTTCAAGCGTTTTT
>CAZKTR010001002.1:0-1255 GCA_964555525.1 uncultured Pirellulaceae bacterium | reverse complement strand
CCTGTTCGATCCCCAGCCGCGCACACTCTTCGGTGATTCGGCGAACGGTCTTGGCACCTTGCTGGTGGCCACGGATGCGTGGTAAGTCTTGGCGTTGAGCCCAGCGGCCGTTGCCATCCATAATGATCGCGACGTGGCGTGGCTGTCTCTCCTTGGAGACGTCGAGTTCTAAGTTGGTTTCTGCGGCAGACATTTTGCAGACGTTGGGAAGTTAAATTTTTGGACACGAAACAACATTCGACGGTTTGTCACCGCCCTTCAAGACCAACAGTTTAACCGCCGGAAGCCTCATCCACCACTCTGCCTTCAATCTTGGCCAACACCTCTGCAATCGTTTTCATTTGTTCGGGATTCAACTGCCAGCCGAGTGCCCCAGCAGCTTCGCGAATTTGCCAATCACGTTTGGCACCACACAATACCGACAAAATTCCCGACTGGTGATAGGTCCAATTCACCACCACTTGCAATACAGTCTTGCCCAGTTCCGCAGCTAGGTCGTCAAGTCGGTCCAGCAAACACTGAGCCCGTTCGAACTGGTCGCCTTGGAAAATCTCGTACTGCCGCCGTTTGTCGGCCGGATCAAACTCATGCCCCCGGCGGATTTTACCCGCCAGCAACCCCTTCATCAGCGGCCAATAAGTGATCGTGGCGATCCCCTTTCTCAAACACCACGGCAAATCGTGTTGTTCGATACCGCGTTGCAATAAGTTGTATGGCGGCTGGTTGACATCGACCGGGCAGACCTCGTGGAACGCCTCTATCTGATCGGTGGTCAGGTTTGAAACGCCCACCGCGCGGATCTTGCCGGCTTGTTTGAGTTTTAAGAACTCGCCTGCGGTTTCGGCGATCGGCGTGCTAGGATCATGCGCATGCAAATAATACAAATCGATGGTTTCGATTTGCATGCGCTGCAAACTCGTTTCACATTCCAAGCGAATTCGCTGCGGCGATGAATCGAATTGTCGTTGCCCGGATTCGTCCCAGTGCAAACCGCCTTTACTGGCAATCACCAGCTTCTCGCGCCGGCCGCGAATGGCTTGGCCAATCAACCTTTCGCTCAACCCATCCGCCCCATAGCCATGTGCGGTATCCAGGAAGTTAATCCCGGATTCTAGCGCCGTCACGATTGTCTTGCGCGAGTCTTCCTCGGTCGCGCCCAACGTGGTCATGCCAGCGATCGGCCAACACCCCAGCCCGATCGGCGAAACGTAAATGTCCGTCGTGCCGATCTGGCGCATCTCAAAATTGGTTAAGC
>CAZKTR010001001.1:0-1258 GCA_964555525.1 uncultured Pirellulaceae bacterium | reverse complement strand
CGTGGGAAAATGGTTTTTTGGGGATTTGGTTTGCGGAGCAGTTTGGAATCCCATCCGTGTTGGCCGTTCGTGGCAACGATGTGGATCGCCAATTGTTCCCGCCTGGCGATCTGTCTCGGCTAAGGTGGATGCTGGAGCGAGCGACCGAAATCGTTAGCGTCTCAGCAGATCTTGCCAGTAAAGTCGAAACGTTAGTCAAACGGAAAGCCACCGTTTTGCACAACTCGGTCGATGGAGAACTGTTTAGTTATGAGCGTGACCAAGACGCCGTGGATCGGCTGAGGGATAGTTTGGGGATTCAACCGCATGAAATGGTGTTGGTGTTTTGCGGTGAACTGCGAGCCAAGAAAGGTTTACCCGCACTCGTGGAGTGTTTTCAAACGACCGCTGCGTCTCGACCGACCAAGTTATTGGTCATTGGGGACATTCGGAAAAAGGACTTTAGCTTTTTCGAAAGGTTGCTGGTCGCGGCCGACCTTACTATCGATCAAGTCGTCGTTACGGGGCATCTAGAAGATCAAGCTGATATCGCGGCTCATTTGCGAGTGGGCGATGTTTTTCTATTGCCATCTTTGTGGGACGGACTTCCCAATAGTCTATTGGAGGCGATGGCCGTTGGGGTGCCTGTGGTCGCATCCGACGCGGGTGCGATTGGTGAAGTATTGACTCATAACGAAAACGGTATCGTCGTTCCCAGAAGCCATTTGCATCAGTTCGCTCACCGGATCGATCAATTTTTCTCGCGGCCAGCCAAAGAGCGTGATGCGATGACCGCTAAAGCCCGAGCGACCATCGAACAAAATCACTCGCCGGAACTCGAGCAAACTCGCTTGGCGGCAATCGTCCAGCGTGTCACTGACGGTTGATCGTTGTACTGTTGTTTACCAGTCAATGATTTTATTTTTAAGCAGGCTTATTGCTGGAAAGCCGATGCTTCCACAAAGCAACGCCGAAAATCAGTAGAGCTGCGAAGGCACTTTGAGGCACCCAGCAAATAAAGACGCCCAGCAAAACTCGGTCGAACAACATCCCCAATCGCCCGCCGATCAGGATTGAGCCCGCCAGCATGCAAATCGCAGTCAACACCAAGATCACGCTACGTTGCTCCCATGGAATCCCAACAGGCCCCATGGCAATCAGAATTAGCGTTAAGGGGCCGGCGAAGTAGATCACGCCCAGTAACCACGGCGAACTACCGAGCGATTGAGTTAACCCAATCGCAAATGCGATCAGCGTTGTTACGATCAACAAACCTCGC
>CAZKTR010001000.1:0-1260 GCA_964555525.1 uncultured Pirellulaceae bacterium | reverse complement strand
TGTTTTACTTCCTGGCGCACATGAACTTTCATTTGCTGGCAACAAAGATCACCGGCAAAATGACTCCCTCGAAATCGACCCGAGTTTGGGCTCATGTCGCCGCGATTTTGACAGCGTTAGCAACCCTAGCCGGAGCGGGCTATCTTGAATACTTGTCGCTTGTTGGCTAAATGATGGGCAAGCAGAATTTCACTTGGCGGGAACAGCGACGTGCAATCCCGACCACTTAACATCGATCCGTTGCTTTCCTAACTTCAGCTCAGGGGCGGCAAAGGCTTCCCTCTCAGCTCCCAATTCTTGCAACTGCAATCCGAACGCAATTTGAACATCGAGCAATTCATTAAAATCAAACGCCTGCTCCTGCCCCGAGTAGCAGACCGCTTCGACTGCCACTAAGTTTGGTTGATGATCGATTTTCCAGACCACGGGTTTCCCTAAGAAGGTTCCACCGCCGGGCACCACGGTCAATTCGTTTTCGCCGGCTTGCAAGGCAAAGGTTCCCGCCTGCAATTTGAATGCCCTGACTCCCTCGCCTTCCAATTCGATCCTCACTCGCAGGTCCTTAGCCCGAAAGATTCCATTTTCAGGGCGATCCAATGACCGGTGCCAATCGCCTCGCCCTGACAGCGAATGCAACGCACACAGCACGCGATTTTGCCTCTGCGAAGTACGAACTCCCATCGATGCAAAGTCGCGACCGTCTTTGAAAAAACGCACGCGAAAGTTAACCGCAGGATCTTGGTCCGTTTTCCAATACCCGACGACCGGTTGTCGCTGAGTCCAAAAACTGGCCCGGCTGATCGAAGCGATAGTCGATTTCGAATCCGCCCAAGTTGCTCCTACATAAAACGGCCGTCCATTGCGATCGAGCGAAAAAACCCGACGCAAGAACTTGGGATACGGGGCGGTTGCTTTTATTTTTGCAAGCAACATTTCAGGGCAAGGCAGGGGAGTTACCACCGCATAACCGCGAGGCCGTTCGACTGGGGCGTTGGGATGCGGCTTGATTTCAAAATCCACACGCTCGTTCAAAAACGCCAACAAAGTGGTCGTCAATCGCCGATAATTATGACGGCTATGCGGCCCGGCCCATTGCTGCGTCGGCAAGTGAAAACTGTCCGCGAACATTTCCCAAGCTTTGACACGAATCGCTTCCGCGGCTTGCCGAGTTTCTTTGTCGTTGACCAATTGCAAAATCCGTTCGGATTCACCGATCACGACTTTGCCATACGGCGGACTGTTGTACTCAGCAAAACTATC
>CAZKTR010000999.1:0-1265 GCA_964555525.1 uncultured Pirellulaceae bacterium | reverse complement strand
CGCCGCACTCAATCGCAGGGAAAGACGATCGTTGCCATGCCCTATCACAATTTAAAAACAGGTCCGCCAGGTTCGTCGGCACAGCCGGAAATTCGCCAGTTCGTCCTGGAGGCCTTTGATCGCTACGAACGTCAGTTGACTTCGTATGCGCTCAAGTACTACGGCGGGGCCGGTGGGAATCTTGAGGCGGCCAAGGATGCCGTGCAGTTTACGTTTATGAAACTGTGCCAGCAATCGCCAGCCAAGATCGCTCCTAAGTTGGCTCCGTGGTTGTACACGGTCTGTCGCAATCGCATTTTGGACGATTTGGCTAAGCAGAACAAACAGAGTTTTGTGCCGGACTTGGGGAGTCGCCAATTGGATCCCGGGATTGATCCGGCAGACGTTTGCCAACGCAACGAGTTGTTTGATCGCTTGCCCGGCATTGTTGGCAGCTTGCCGGAGGCCGAACGCGACGTGGTGCAGTTGTGGTCTGAGGGGCTGCGGCCCAAAGAGATCGGAGAAGTACTTGACCGGCCGCCCGGTCGAGTGCGAGTCCAATTGCATCGAGCGATTAAAACGATGAAGCAACACCCGGAGATTCAACCCTGGCTGGAACGCGCGACCAGCCACAGCGAATTGCCGGTCGATCGAAGTCCCAACAAAACAATACCAAAATTAGGTGTGAACCAATGAACGACAAACAGAATGACAAACACCGCTATCCGGGTAGTGAAGAACGGATCGCCGAACAGACCGTGCGGATGTTGGAAGCACGAACCAATGAAGCTTCGTCCAAAGATGATCAAGCCACTGCGGAACTAGGCCGATTGCTGCGCGATGCGGCTCAAGCGAATTTGCCGGAGAGCAATGTTGATTTGCGGGAGCAATTGATCGCGCAGCTGGACGGTGGCTCGCCGGCGTCCGAGCAAGTGACGGTGGCCAGCAAGGAAATGACTTCTAGAGAAGTGGCTTCTGGCAAACTAGCCTTGCAATCGACGGGCCATCGCCGGTTTTGGATTGCTGCTGCGGCCAGCGGTTTGTTGTTGGTTGGTGGCGCGATTGCTTATAACTCGGATTTTGTGGGAACGCTTAGCAACGTTGCGATGTTGGAGGATCCGAGTGAGGTGGGTGTTGAGCCTGAAGTCGAATCTTCGGTTGCGCCAGTTGTGGCTCCCTCAACTCAAGTTATCCCCAAGGTTGTTTACCGTACCGAAAGGCGAACGAGGCAGGTTCCCGTTACCAGAATGACTACCCAAACAAAAACTCGATCGGTACCGGTTCAG
>CAZKTR010000998.1:0-1267 GCA_964555525.1 uncultured Pirellulaceae bacterium | reverse complement strand
CAACCTTTGCCACGTGTGGCACCAAAGACCCCTTAATCGATGATACTCGGCGTTTGGTGAAGGCTTTACAAGACCTGAACGTTACGGCAGAAGCAGTCTATTACCAACACGGCATCCACGCTTTCCATGCCTTTGTATGGCTCAAAATTGCGAAAGAGTGCTGGAGGGATCATTATCACTTTTTACAGAAACACATCGGCAAAGTAAAAGTTGATGAGTACGACTTGAAGATCATCGAAAGCCTGTCTAAATAAATTTCAGAGTTCAACGACGAGCCGGAAGGCGTAGGCGTGCGGCCCCGCTTAATCTTTGTAGGAGACTAACACCCAGAGCCACTGAGTTCTTCTAGAAACACTCCCTCTGCGCTTATATCCGGCTCCTGACACGTTTTATTTTCGCTTTTTATTATTCAAAAAACGGTGCCTTATTTCCTTGTTGGTTAATTAATTCACGGCTACACTGAAATCACAAACGACAATTACTAGCCGCTCCTAATTAATTTTGAAGGTAACAACATGTTTCGAATGCGATTTGATTTGGTTTTTCGCGTGGTGATATTGGCTTTGATTTCTTGCGGGGGCGTCGCCGTTTCGCAGGCAGACGCGCAGATTATCGTTGTCGAGACCGATTCGCCAGTGGTCTATCAGGACACGCTATTGGATGGCGAGGTCACTTCAAGTTCGGTTTCGGCACAGGGAGACACCACCGATCCTGAGCTAGCCGTGTTCTTCTCGATATTCGGCTCGCAGGGCGAGGACGTCACCATCTCGGTCCAGCGAGTAGAGAGCGATTTGGATCCGGCGTTCTATGTGTATGAAGGTTTGTTTGCAGATGCTTCGGAATTCGGTGGCGCTTTCAATTTCGACGATCGTTTTTTGGCTTTCGCGGACGATGAAGTACCTTCGGCGACGGGTTCCGGTCCTTTTGCGGACCCAAGCACCACGATCACACTCCCTTCAGAGGGCGTCGGTGCATACACGATTGCAGTTGTCAATTTCATTTCAGGACCTGATGACGGAGGCGACGGCCGCTTCGACTTCACGATCCAAGCCAGTGGTAATTTGCTGCCGGCGGCGGTCCCCGAGCCCTCGTCTGCGATCATCCTGTCAGCTTCAGGCCTGGTACTACTGCTACGCCGACGGCGAACCAAGAATTAAAAAACGAGTGCAGCAGTCTAGAATTGGTCGCCCGGAGAAAAGGCACCTGAGATGCCTCGCCCCACCCTCGTTCCAAGGCTCTGCCTTGGAACGCACTGACCTAGTGGCTC
>CAZKTR010000997.1:0-1268 GCA_964555525.1 uncultured Pirellulaceae bacterium | reverse complement strand
TTGATCCGTCAAACGAGCTTATCGACGAATCACAAGACTCTCAGTTGCTATCAGAGGTAGCTCCTGAACTTCCTGCGGTAAAAGCCACTCCTCTGAGTGACTTTGGTAGTCTGAGCAACGCTTTGGAAACCGACTTGGGTGGAGCCGTGGTTGGTTTGGGCGAGGCCTTGAAAAGCGGCGGGAAGCCAACGTTATTTACTAGTGGCGGCCCGAAGGCGAAAACAGTCGTCTACATCGTCGACAATTCGATAAGCATGACTGGCAGGAGCCCAGAAAGTCGTGGCTACGGTCGCATGGAGACGGCGCTGGTCGAGTTGGCGAAGTCGGTTAATAGTCTTGATAAGTCTCAGGAGTTTTACATTATCTTTTTCAGCGATGCTGCCTATGGGACTTTCCATCCTAAGACGGCCAAGGACTATATAAAAGCTACCGATAGTAACAAGAAAAAGGTTGGCTATTGGTTGAACACAGTTGAGTGTTGTTATAGGACCGATGGAAAAGAAGCTTTTGAGATAGCTCGGGCGTTAAAGCCAGAGCTAATTTATATACTTGGAGATGGTGCCTTTACAGATGGTTCAGATATAGCGTTAGGCCAAAATCCAATCAAAGGAGCTCGAGTGGAAGTGTTGGGGATGAATTTGAATGGCGGAACGGCGCGGCGGTTTAAAGCGTTGGCTGATGCTCACAACGGCAATTACCGAGACGTGGGGCTTACTGAAGACGGTCAAAAGATACTTGACGAGTATGGGCCTAGAAAAGGGAACCTGATCAGGGGACCTGTTTGGGGCATCAATTTGCCGGTCACACTAAGAAGATTAAAATAACAATTGGCTTTCTGACAATTCTTGTAAACAACAATCGCTCGCTGGCTCATGCTGACGGGCGTTTTTTATTTCCGTTGTGGTTCGAGGGGGCCAAGGGTGGCTTCTGTCGG
This sequence comes from uncultured Pirellulaceae bacterium, assembly GCA_964555525.1. Taxonomy (GTDB): domain Bacteria; phylum Planctomycetota; class Planctomycetia; order Pirellulales; family Pirellulaceae; genus Mariniblastus. The sequence goes on along the minus strand of CAZKTR010000997.1, from coordinate 334 downwards.
TAAAGAAAACACCAAAAATACAAGCTCGCGGCGCAAGCAAGTGCATTTTTAGGAGTTTTGTGATGCACTTGCTTGCGCGTCGAGCTTGTACGGAGGTTTGGTCTCTGTCACTAAATTCCGGGAAGAGCCTACGTACGAAAGGGTGATTCCCGTTTCGCTTTGATCCCGCTGAATGAGATACACGGCGTTGGTAATCCCGACAGAGATCTATCGGTCACCTGTGTTGGTGGCACGGGAATATCCAATGAGATATACTTTGAGTCAGTGTTAGACTGACACATCAATCAGTAAGAATTATTTTTCGGAATTCAGGATGACTAGAGCTCTGTTGGCA
>CAZKTR010000996.1:0-1269 GCA_964555525.1 uncultured Pirellulaceae bacterium | reverse complement strand
CGTCGACGGATGATTGGGACAACGAATCTAATTTTGTCACGTTGATGACGTTGCATGCGGCCAAGGGATTGGAGTTTCCGTCGGTGTTTATTGTGGGCTTGGAAGACGGCGTGTTACCTCACGAGCGTAGTTCGAACGATCAAGATGAATTGGAAGAAGAGCGACGTTTGTTTTTTGTGGGGATCACGCGAGCGAAAAAGCACTTGCAGATTAGTCGTTGTCAAAATCGTTTTCGTCGCGGTGCTTTTTGGCCGTCAATTCCGAGTCGTTTTTTAATGGAGCTACCACGACAGGAAATGCAAATTTTTGAACCCGCTAGTTCCGATAGTTTCGGCCATGAACATTATGACTCGATCAACAATGACAGTCATTGGGATGATGAATTGCCAAGCATAGACATTAATGATGTGTCCGAGGTTCAGGTCTACCAATCCAGCGACGATGAACCGTCAGCTGATGAAGTCAGAGAAGCGGTGGCAGCGAATGTCGAGTACAAGTTGTCGGTAGTGCGTGGCGAGGAAGGCACCGAACCGGCTCCGGCGACGATTGCGTTTCCAGGGGTCATGACAGGCGCCGAGGTCGCAGCGAAAAACAAAAGTCGTACGCGTTTACATCCCGAAGCTCATCAGGTTGGCATGAAGGTGCTGCATGATATTCATGGCTTGGGCACGATTGTTGGCATGACAGGCAACGGAGCCAAACGTACGGCTACGATCGATTTCGAGATCGGTGGAGAGAAGAGTTTTCGCTTGGCATTTGTCAGCTTGCAGGTGGTAGAAGAGTCGTTTTGACGGTATATGCTGAGATAGCAAGGTGCTATCGTAGTGGGTGAGGCTACGAATCCTTGCGGAAGGTACCGAGCTTCAGGACTCGTAGCCTCGTCGACTACGTTTTGGTCGAAACAACGCACTCACTACAATTCCGAACGAGTCGGGTGGTTTTAGTTTAGGTTCGGCGTTCGTCGCCGCTGCGGCGGTCGATCTGGTCGCGAGATCGTTGGATTGCTTTGACGATCATGTCTTTGGCGACGTCCGCTTCGGCGACCTTGTCGATTTCCACCCATTTATTGGGTTCGAGATCTTTGTAGTGGCTGAAAAAGTGTTCGATTTGCTGGATCGTGATTTCAGGCAAGTCCGAATATTTTTCGATGCCTTCGTAGCGGCGAGTCAAACGACTCGTTGGGACGGCGATGATTTTTTCGTCTGGCCCTTGGTCGTCCTTCATGATCAGTACGCCAACGGGGCGGCAGTTCATTACGGCTCCTGGGAC
>CAZKTR010000995.1:0-1271 GCA_964555525.1 uncultured Pirellulaceae bacterium | reverse complement strand
CTAAAGGGCCTGTAAGAAGATTTGTGTAACTGGTTGCAATGGATTCTACTTGAATCCGAAGGAGCACCGAATGTCACGCAAACCGAAAGAAGTCAGTCGTCGCGAAGCGTTGTTGAGCGAATTGGCGTCTGAATGCGAGAGTCCTGAAGAATTCATGGATCTTCTCAAGGACTTGAAGAAGTCTCTGCTTGAGAAAGCACTGGAGGCCGAGATGGATCACCATCTTGGCTACCAGAAGCATGAATCCTCGGGCCGTGGAAGCGGTAATAGTCGCAACGGCAATTCGAAAAAAACCGTTCAGGGAGAGCTCGGTCCCGCCGAGATTCGTACTCCCCGTGATCGCAACGGCACCTTCGAACCGCAGTTGATTGGCAAGCACCAACGTCGCTTTCCGGGCTTCGATCAGAAGATTCTCGCCCTCTTCGCCAAGGGCATGACCACCCGCGATATCGCCCAGACGATGCACGAGCTTTACGAGATTGAAGTCTCGCACGAGCTGATTTCGAAAGTCACCGAATCGGTCCAGGAAGAGGTTGTCTCCTGGCAGAATCGTCCTTTAGACGAGGTCTATCCGATTCTGTTCATGGATGGCCTGGTCGTTTCGATTCGTAGCGAAGGCAAGATTGTCAAACACACGGTCTATCTGGCACTGGCCATCAACCTCGAAGGAAAGAAGGAATTGCTGGGGCTCTGGATCTCCAAGAACGAAGGAGCCAAGTTCTGGTTGAGTGTTCTGACAGACCTGAAGAATCGTGGAGTTCAGGATGTTTTTATCGCCTGTGTCGACGGACTGACGGGATTCCCGGATGCCATTGGCAGCGTGTACCCGCTGGCTCAAGTCCAGTTATGCATTGTTCATCTGGTTCGCAATTCGCTGAACTTCGTCAGCTACAAAGATCGCAAAGCGATTGCCAAAGCACTCAAGGAAATCTATCGCGCAGCAACACTTGGTGCCGCTGAATCCGCTTTGGAAGAATTCGCTCAATCGTGGGATGACAAGTATCCGATGATCTCCAAGAGCTGGAACACTCATTGGCAAAATATTACCGCCATGTTCGAGTATCCTCCGGAGATTCGCAAAGCGATCTACACCACCAATGCCATCGAGAGCGTTAACAGTGTGATTCGCAAAGCGATCCGGAATCGCAAGATCTTTCCTAACGAAAGTTCTGCATTCAAAATCATTTATCTGGCAATCAACGAAGCACAGAAGAAATGGACCATGCCCATTCATCACTGGAACATGGCCCTCCAACAGTTCGCCATCAAAT
>CAZKTR010000994.1:0-1271 GCA_964555525.1 uncultured Pirellulaceae bacterium | reverse complement strand
TATTCAACAAAACGGACACCGTTGTTTTGGCCAGTGCGACGTTGGCCGTCGGCGGGCAATCGTTTGATTTCTTCCGCGACCGAATTGGTTTGACTCAATCGGAATCTGCGAAACTGGGCAGCCCGTTCGACTATAAAAAACAAGCCAAACTAATTTTGGTCACCAACATGGCTTGTCCGTCCAAGGATCGGGACACGCACGAACGACAGGCCATCGATGCGATTCGACATTACGTGCAACAGACCGACGGTCGAGCGTTCGTGTTATTCACTAGCTACCAGTTTATGAATCGAGCCGTCCGCGAATTGACGTCGTGGATGAGTTCGCAAAACCTGGCGATCTACCAGCAAGGCGTCGGCGTTTCTCGGACTCATTTATTGGAGAGATTCAAAGCCAACCCGCGAGGCGTTTTGTTCGGGACTGACAGTTTTTGGCAAGGCGTGGACGTTCAAGGCGACGCGTTACAAAACGTGATCATCCCCAAGCTTCCCTTCAGCGTGCCCGACCAACCCCTGCTTCAAGCTCGCTTGGAAGCCATCCGCAAAGCAGGCGGTAAACCCTTTAACGATTACCAATTGCCTGAAGCAATCATCAAATTCAAACAAGGCTTCGGTCGCTTAATCCGCAGTAAAACCGACACCGGCCAAGTCGTGGTTTTAGACCCTCGGGTCACCACCAAGGCTTACGGGAAGATTTTCATCGAGTCGCTTCCCGAATGCACGATCGTTCGAGAAACGATTTGAACGGAGGCTGGAGACCGGAGGTGGGGAGGCTGGAGGTTGCCGTCGGCCTGTGAGCCGAACGCGCTAGCGTCGGGCCCTGCTCCGAACGCGTAGCCCTTCGCCAGAAGGTGGGAACCAACAGCCGACAAATCAGCCGGCCTAACTTTGAAAGCCAACCGAATCCTTTGCATTAGTTTTGCGTCGTGGTCGCTCGTCCAAGCGGCATTCTGTTAAGACCCGACGCTAGCGCGAACGGCTCACATGACTCGATACCGGGGACGATTTTCCCAACCACGAAATACACCAAACACTCGAAAGTTGCGCTGCTGTTTTTTCGTGTGTTTCGTGATTCAAAAAAAAACGGAGCAGATTGAACTGCCCCGTTTCTGTTTCTTGTTGATAAGTATCTGTGTTCTTTTGACTTGAACTCAAGTCTTTATATTAAAATCGTCAGCCGCCAGAAGTACAAATCGGTTGCGATCGCGCCGCAGGTGCGTATGTGATGGCAGGTGCGTATGTAACAGCAGGTGCATACGTAACAGCAGGTGC
>CAZKTR010000993.1:0-1272 GCA_964555525.1 uncultured Pirellulaceae bacterium | reverse complement strand
TCACTTCCGATCAAATTTTATTGGAGATCCTCGATCAAGTACCTGAAAAAGGCTCAGACGCCTAGTTAACCCCGAATGGGGTGACCGGTTGTAGCCCATGGCGTAAGCCATGGGTAAACGCCAGTTGTATAAAGCCCCGAAGGGCGATATGTGTTTCGCAGCTGCCCTCTCGGAGCAGCATGCTTGATTTCAACCAAGTCCCCTGGCCTCACGCCGGGGGCTACATCATGTCGCTACTATCGTGGCGTAAAAATATCTAAAGTGGCTGTCATTAGGCTGCCAGCCATTTAGACCCCGGAAACTTACCAAATCAACAGCCTCTTTAACCCGAGTTAGCCAACGTGCCACGCTCTACATCGATCCGCGTCCGTTTTGCTTCTTTACTGCTGATGTTGATCGGCTCAGCACTGTACGCCCAAACCGGCTCCAAATCCGACTCCGAACAAGACATCCCCAACAGCCAACCGCTGACGATACCGATGACGCCACCGGAAGACGCATTGGCGATGATCGAGCTGCCAACGGGATTTAGCGCCACGCTTGCCGCTAGCGAGCCCAACGTCCATCAACCGGTAGCCGCGACGTTCGATTATCGCGGACGATTGTGGGTGGTCGAATGCTATTCCTATTCGGAACGGCCTGGGAATTTTGACCTGACTCTGAAAGACCGCGTCTTGATTTTTGAAGACACTAATAACGATGGTGTCTTCGATTCCCGAAAGGTTTTCTGGGACCAAGGGAAACAACTTACTGGAATCGAACTAGGTTTTGACGGCGTTTGGCTGACGTCAGCTCCTAATTTAATCTTCATCCCCGACCGCGACGGAGACGATCAACCTGACGGTGATCCGGAAATCATGTTGGACGGTTTCGCGAGCTCCAAAATCCGTCACAACATCGTCAACGGCTTACGCTGGGGACCAGATGGCTGGCTGTATGGTCGCCACGGAATCTTAGAAACTTCGTTTGTCGGTCGCCCCGGAGCTACAGAATCGCAAAGACAGAGTCTCAACTGCGGCATCTGGCGATTTCACCCCAAATCACATACGTTCGAAGTGGTTGCCCACGGCTCTACCAATCCTTGGGGTTTTGACTTCGACCAGCACGGCGAGATGTTCATGATCAACACCGTGATCGGCCATTTGTTTCATGTCGTCCCGGGAGCTCGCTTTCAACGGATGTACGGCGCGCATTTTAATCCGCACACCTACCAAGTGATTCCGCAAATTGCTGACCATGTTCATTGGGATACTACAAAAGAAAAATGGAACG
>CAZKTR010000992.1:0-1278 GCA_964555525.1 uncultured Pirellulaceae bacterium | reverse complement strand
GCATTGTACTTGGCAGAAACGCTAGAAGGGTCTAAGCCTATGGCTTGTCTGTAAGAAGATTCTGCTTTCGCGAAAGCATTCTCACTTGCATACCCATTACCCTCTATCACAAGATTACGAGCTTCTTCTGCATAAGGATTTTCGGGTGCTTTTTTCTTTTGTGCAACTACCGTGATTGAAAACAGTAGCGCCACGACACCTACGATATATGTTATGGGTTTTTTAGTTTTCATTAAAAAGATTCATTTTTTTAAGCCATCCTGTTTTACGGTCCAGAAGGAAAATATCTAAGAAAAGCAGTAACAATCCTCCTGCAATAAACCATTGAAATTGGTCTTTAAAATCTGCAAATTGTTTGGCTTCAAATTCTGTTTTATCCATTCCGTTAAGGATGCCTTGTACTTTTTCTATTACCTCTGCTGTGTTACTGCCATAGATGTATTCTCCCTTTGCTTCTGATGCTATTTCTTTAAGAATTTCTTCGTCTAAGCGTGTGATTACAGTCTCTCCGTTTTGGTCTTTTTTATAAGATTGTACGATGCCATTTCGCTTAAGCGGAATAGGCCCCCCTGCAGTATTACCTACCCCTATAGTAAATATCCTAATGCCTTCTTCATTAGCCTGCTCTGCAATGTCTGAAGCTTCTCCTACGTGGTCTTCGCCATCTGAGATGATAAACAGCACACGATTGGTTTGTTCTTCATCATTATAGTATGTTTTTGCTAACTCAATAGCTTCTCTTATAGCTGTGCCTTGACTAGAGAGCATATTTGTATTCATCTGACTTAAAAACAACTTAGCGCTACTGTAATCTGTGGTAATAGGCAGTTGAGGATACGCACTCCCGGCATAGGCAATAATCCCGACACGGTCACTCCCTAGATTATTAATAATTTGAGTAACGAGTTGTTTGGATTTTTCTATTCGGTTAGGAGCAATATCTTCTGCAAGCATACTTTTAGAAACATCTATCGCAAAAACAACATCTACTCCTTCTCGTTTTACGGTTTCTAGCTTAGTTCCCATTTTAGGATTGACAAGGGCAATAACTAACAAAGAGAGTGCAAGACAAAAAACGATCACTTTGAGAACCCCTTTAAAAATGGAACTATTAGGGCTTAATTTGCGTAAAAGGCTAGGGTTTGCAAATTTCTTTTGAGTACGCTTTTGCCAAAATACAAGCAAGCCATACATCACTAGAATCACCGGGATGATGAGTAGTAGCCAAAACCATATTTTTTCTTCTAAAAGGTACATATTCTTATTTTCTAACTCACT
>CAZKTR010000991.1:0-1282 GCA_964555525.1 uncultured Pirellulaceae bacterium | reverse complement strand
TCATGTCAGATTTCATGAACCACGTAAAAACTGTGAACTCTTCTGTCCGGACGTTATTGATCTTGGCCGCTTGTGGAGTGATCGGGTACTTCGGTTACTTTGGCTACCAACATTACGTCAAGCCAAGCCATGAAGCAAAGCAAGCGATCGCCGATCTCGCGACGCTCAAAGAGGATTTCGAAAAGCAAGAAAAGTTATTTCAGAAGTCGCAAAAAGAACTCGCGAAGGTTACCGAGTTGAATGAGCGGATGGCAACTTCACTGAAGTTGTTAAAAGTTGACAAACGTGTCGCCAACATCGAAGTGCTCAGCATCGAAAAAGACGAAGAAGGCAATCCACTAATGGAATTGTGTTTCACCGAGATCGGCGGCGACGGGGAAGCGATCGGCATTTCCAAAAACTACACCATCAAAGGTGACGAATTTTTCGTCGACGGATGGATCGTGGCCTTTGAAGATAAGTACGTCGAGCAAGCCGACGAGCTTCGCGGTAGATCTCTGTTTGTTTTCAAGAGCATTTATGGCAACGACGAACCCCCGCGGAATGCTCAACGATTGGACGATGATTCGCAGAGCCGGCCAGGCATTTACCAAGATGATCGCAAGTCAGAATTCGAAGAAAAGATCTGGTCTGATTTCTGGGGGGTTTGCAATGACCCCATCAAACAACAAGAACTTGGAATTCGAGCCATTCACGGCCAATCGAACTATATCGCTGGAAAGGAAGGCAAGACTTACCAGATCGAGATTCGAGCTAGTGGTTCGTCGGGGATCAAAATCGTCAACGAACCGTAACAGGACGGCAGTGTTTGTTAAAGAACACTAATTCTCACTAATCGACACTAATCCAAAACCGGTTAATTCAAGCTCGCAGCGCAAGCAAGCGCATTTTTTGATTAGTGACGATTAGCGCAGATTAGTGTTCCGAATCCGCGCTCATTTCTCAATCAACTGTTTGTTCTTTCAACCGAATCGCGGCTCGCTGCCACAGTAAACCTAGGCCGAGCAAGGCCAAGCCGTTGGCCCAGATATAAGGCTGCACCCAAAAGGCCAGAAACAAACAAGACGCCAACCCAACCCACGCGGGCCAGATAGGAAAAATTCGCTCGGACGGTTTCATCCTGAGCGCACACAGGTTCGTGATTGAATAGTAGATCAACACAGCAAACGCACTAAACGACCAAGCGATTTGAACATCGCCCACCAGCACGATTAAGCCGATGATCGCAGCCACGACTAACGTTGCCACCCAAGGCACGCCCGTCTTTTCGGCAACCAAAGCC
>CAZKTR010000990.1:0-1288 GCA_964555525.1 uncultured Pirellulaceae bacterium | reverse complement strand
AATAAAATCCATTGACCCTCATTTTCACGTGAGTCCAATCGTAGTCGCTATTGTTCCGCACCAAGATCGAGCCGCCTTCGAACTTGGGTCGCTGATCATGCGGCACTTGATAAAAATCTGGATGCGGGACTGCCATTGTGGTTACCGTCGCGTCCAACTTGCCTTCGTGAACCGGTGGCATGAATTTCCATAACAACAAGATCGTAATCACCGGTGTCGCCATCATCACGGCCAGCACGGTAATCAACATCTCCCGCGGTAATTTCGGCGAAGCCTTTTGAGCCGTCGACAAACGATCATCTACTGGCTGGTCGGTATTCAAATTTTCGGCCTGAGTTAACACGGAAACGATTCTATCTACTGAAGAAATTCTGCTATTGGAGCGACTATTTAACTGTCATCGGCTCGCTTGGTAAACCGAGTTTTTCGGTGGCGATGAAAATATCAGCAAGATATTCGTCTGACCTGCCAGCAAAACCCCGAAGCAAGTGCTGAAGAGTGCCGTAGTACGCCACGCTGCAAAACCTGATTTCTCCTGCCGCAACACGCCAAGGAATTGGTCTTTGTCAAATGCCGAGTTAGAATCGACCTTCTATTGAAACTGAAAACCTCGGCCAATCCCGCGGCCTCTTCGCTATCGAACGAATTATGAACGCCAATCGGATCCCCGAAAATGACCACTACTACGCCAACACGAAGTGGTTACTGAAACTCCGGTGGGTTGCCGTCGTCGGCCAGCTCGTCACGATCCTCGGTTCGGCATGGCTGTTTCAAGTGGAAATACCGATGGCTTGGGCGATGGCTTCGGTCATCGCCGTCACGCTGGTGTCCAATATCGCCTTGATGGTTTGGTCCAATCATTGGCAGCAACGGCAGACCTCGATCGCGACGGAGTACCCGTCGAGTTCATGGAGCGTGATCTTGGGGCTGGTTTTGATTTTAGACATGCTGTCTTTGACGACGTTGTTGTTTGCCACCGGTGGGCCAAACAATCCCTTCAGTTTATTTTTCTTTGTGAACTTGAGCTTGTCCGCACTGTTACTGAATCGTTATTGGGCTTGGGCAATCACCGCGTTGACGTTTTGTTGCTACTTTTTCTTGATGTATATACACCACCCGATTCCTCAACTGAGTCTGGGCCTAGAAACGATTCGCGACACGGGCGAAATCTCGATCATGCAAAAGGGCCTGCTCGCTTCCTTCGGAACCTGCGCTTGCGTGATCGTGTACTTCTTGACTCGGCTGACCGACGAACTCCACGACCAACAAATCCAAATCCGCCGCGCCC
>CAZKTR010000989.1:0-1289 GCA_964555525.1 uncultured Pirellulaceae bacterium | reverse complement strand
CATCATCAGCTTGGCTCGTTCGACATAATCTCCTCGGCCGTAGAGCATGGTTTGCCAGGGGTATCGTTGATAGCCCAAGCCGGGCACACCCGCGGCGGCGCCTTCTTTGTCGGGGTTCAAAGCGAGGTCTTCGATCTCCGATTCGTCGATCGGCGCATCGGATTCAAGGTTGATGTTTCGGCAGATCCAGTCAAAAACTTTTACGGCCTCGGCAAGGTGTTGAGCGTCACCTGCGTTGTCGATGCCATTCAGTTGTTTGAAAATGTCGTCAATGGGTTTGTCGGATTTGCTAACGTCCATGTCGTCTGCCGCCAACCGGTACAGTTCAAAAGGCTGGTAGCGTTGACTGGCGGCCATCCGGTCACTGACAAGCGAAATCCAATAGCTCTGTTGCAGGTAGTACGAGTCGGTGTTCAAAAAGTTGAGTTCGCCCAGTCGCTGGGAAGCAGGCAGTTCTGCGTATTGTTCGACCAACGGTTGTAGCGTGGCGTCGGCTACCCAAGACGAATCGATAAGTTTCTCTTTGGAGTAACTGGCCCAGCGGTTGAGGCCGTTGGTAACACCGTTGATGAATTCGGCTTGCTCAAACCGAACTTCGGTTTTGACAAAATCGATGGAGCGAGCGAGGTCGTCAACTTTTGATTTGGCGATGTCGGTCGGGACGTAATCGACAAACGTTTCATCTCGAGTGCAGCCGATCGAGAGGGTTAGCGTACAAACAAGCGATGCGATGGCGATTGGCTTTGCAGTTGCTTTTAAAAAACTCACGTTGACTACCTACCTAAATCAGCTGATTGCAATTTTGATTTTTTGTAATTGTTTCAATAACGATTCGATGTTTTCCAGCGGCACCATGTTGGGGCCATCGCTGGGTGAGGAATCTGGATCGGGATGGGTTTCCAAAAAAACCGCATCGCATCCGATGGCGACGGCCGCACAAGCCAGTGGTTGAACCATCTCGCGATTGCCTCCGGTCTTGCCGCCTGCTGCACTGGGCTGCTGCACACTATGGGTGGCATCGAATACGACTGGGCAACCAAGTTCCGCCATCTGCGGCAACGCTTTCATGTCATTGACCAATCGGCCATAACCAAAAAACGTACCTCGTTCGGTCAGCAAGACATTGTCGCATCCGCTGCCAACTAGTTTACCAACAACATGGGCCATGTCCCATGGAGCCATGAATTGGCCTTTTTTTACGTTGACAGCTTTTCCTGTCTTGGCTGCAGCGACCAGCAAATCGGTTTGCCGAGCCAAAAAGGCTGGGATTTGCAACAAGTCACAGACTT
>CAZKTR010000988.1:0-1292 GCA_964555525.1 uncultured Pirellulaceae bacterium | reverse complement strand
TGGGCGATAACTTTACTTCCGTAAATGCAACATTAAATGTTGAAGCTGGATCAGTCGGCGACGTTTTTGAAGTAGTCGGATCTGAGATCAACATCTCAGGTGGTGCCGTTGGCTCTGACTTCTCTGCTTACACTGGCAGTACGGTTAACATCTCAGGGGGGACGGTCGGAAGTGACTTCGAGGCCTTCGACGGTAGCACGGTCAACATCTCGGGAGGGACGGTCGGAAGGGAATTCGAGGCTTTCGATGGTAGCACGGTCAACATCTCGGGAGGGGAAATCGGTATCATTTTCAGTGCTAATGATGGCAGTGAAGTGAACATCTCAGGAGGAACCTTGGGTAATAACTTTAATGCTAATCGCGGTAGCACGGTCAACATCTCGGGAGGGGAAGTTGGTAGCTTCTTCGAAGCCCAATTTGGCAGCGCCGTCGATATCTCGGGAGGGACATTCGGAAATGGCTTCAACGCCTTCGGTGACAGCACCGTCGATATCTCGGGAGGGACATTCGGAGATGACTTCAGAGCCAACAACGGCAGCACGGTCAATCTTTTTGGTACTGATTTTTTTCTCAACGGCTCTCCGATCGACGCTTCAACACTTGGTGAACCGTTTACGGTTATGGATCGCGGCGAAGATGTTGTTCTGTCTGGTGTGTTCGCCGATGGAACACCGTTTGATTTTGACTTGAATCCAAATACCCCTCCCCCTTTCTCTTCCCGTGACTTTTTTGCTTCAAACTCAACGCTGACGATTACCCGAGTGGCAGTAGCAGTTCCTGAACCGGGATGTGGTCTGACATTGGCAACCATGAGCCTTGTTTTGCTAGTCCGACGGCGGCGAGCGTTGTAATAGTTTTTTGAGAACTAAAGAAGAGAGTTCGTATCCCGATCTTCGGTGCTTCGGCCGACGGAAGTGGAATTGACTTGTGTGTGGTTTGGTGGTGCACGCTTACGCCTTCCGGATCGTCGTTAAACTCTGAAACGCTGGCGCTTCTGCAAGCGAACTAATTTTCATACCACGAAAGACACCAAGCACACGAAAAGGTAATCTGAAGAATTTTGTGTTGTTCGTGCGTTTCGTGGTGAATCGTAGCCCGACACGCGTAAAGTCAGGGAGCAGTGAAAATCCTTATGTCGATAGCACCGCATTCAGGCACTCTAGTCATCGCCGAGAAGGCTTCCGGGAGATTAATGATGGTGTCGAATTGGGCTTGAGCACAGGTTGAGTAGATCAACATTCCAGCACTAATTAACTTGGGCGGATTCGATTCGTAGACGCGCTTCGTCTGCC
>CAZKTR010000987.1:0-1292 GCA_964555525.1 uncultured Pirellulaceae bacterium | reverse complement strand
CATTGAACGTCGTCAAGCTCCCACGAACCGCCCCTTACAACTCGCGAGTAAACCGTTTTCGGTTTGTTAAACGTTTCCTCGACGGTGTACTTTTGCCCCGCCTTCAAATGTGTGTAACCTTTTTCGTTGTACGCGTCCAAAACCCACTCGGCCACGTTACCGTGCATGTCAAACAGACCGAACGCATTCGGCTTCTTTTCGGCGATCGTATGACGCTCTTCGTCTGAGTTCTCAACGAACCAAGCGTGATCTTCTAGCTCATCAACATCATCGCCAAACGAATACGCCGTCTTCGTACCAGCTCGGCACGCATACTCCCATTCTGCTTCATACGGCAACCGATAAAAATCTTTTGACGTGACACTCAGCCATTTTGTGTACTGCTTGGCCGCAAACTGGCTGACCGTCGCAGCAGGTTGGTTGGACTCTTCGCCAGCTGAATAGGTAAAGTCAGGATCGTAAAGTTCCGAAGGAGCCGTAACGGCGTCCACGGAAAACTCTTTCAGCTTTGCACGTACCTTCGTCCGGTTAAGTTCTTTAAAGACAAGGTCCATGTCCATAAAGCGTTGGTATTCACCCCAAGTCACTTCATGCTTGCCCATCCAAAACGGCTTTACAACTACTTCGAACTGGGGCCCTTCGCACTCTTCGCGTCCCTCTTCGTCATCCGGGCTACCCATGATGAATGTTCCACCTGGCACGGGAACCATCTGGAATTTGATTTCGGTTCCAGGAATCGTCGCGGTATAAGGCACCATGAAACCGCCGTCGATCTTTACGAACGGTCCCTCTGCGGGCTGATCGGTTGCCACGCCCAATCGTGTTTTAGATTCAGAAGTTGCCGCATCCTGCGCCACTGATGGCTGAGCAGCACCGATGCCCAAGGCGAGTGCGGCAAATAATGCGACGACATACAAAACGTTTTTAGGATTCAAGGTTTTCACGAAAAGCCTTACTCTAGTCTGAATTATTTGATCGAAAACGAAGGCAGTCTACGCCTTAAGCACACTTGTTAAACCACCTTCAAGCCAGAAAGTGCCGCTCTAACAAAACACCGCCACCGGAAAAACCGAATTTACGGTCTCCCATGGCGGTGAGTAAAACGACCTAAAGGCTTGACTACTTCTTTTTCGCTCGAATTTTGACGTACTTTTTAACCGGCGATGACGCCTTTGCTCCGGGGCGACGCTTGGCCTTGGCTCGTTGAGCCGCCTTGGTCTTGCCCGGTTTGCTGGTTGAATAAACTCTAGTATCCTTGCGATCCGAACCGCTATTTGACTCTCGTGCAGGAC
>CAZKTR010000986.1:0-1294 GCA_964555525.1 uncultured Pirellulaceae bacterium | reverse complement strand
ATCAAAAGCAGCAGCGAAAACAGCGAGTAAGATTTCATTCTCGTATCATTGCGAAAGCGACATAACGTCCGTGTTATCCGAGCGGCCGTTAAAGTCTGCCAACCGAAAGACGGAGCGAGGTAAAGTAGTAAACCCTGAGTATAGCATTAACCGCGACCAGCCGACCAGCCGGGCTTCTCCGCTTCGGATCAACACATTGTTATTCGCCGGCGAGAATGCGAACCCCGCGAATCCTTAGCGCTAGGAGCAGGATACAGAGTGATAACTGTGAAAGAATAAATGCCAGCATGTCTTGTAAGCCCGTCCAGGCATGAAGTGATGCTGCTAAACCTGGTAACAGAAAAATGAGTGTCAGCAGCGCGAATTTTCGTTTTGAATTTGTGAAAATAGTAAATGCCAAGATTGGGACAGGCAAGGATACGCAAACAGCAAGCGTAAGTAAGAAATATAGGGTTCCCAAGACTGGCATGGAAAAGTCCGAAGGTCTCATGCAAACCAAAGCCAACGTGACTGCGATGCATAGAGAGGTTAGAGAGAAGAAATCGGAAAGTGGAACCTGAGTGGATAGATTTAGTCTTGGTAATCCCGCTGAAAATTCCCCGAACAAACGTTGTGCGATGAGCAATAAGATAAAAGAAATGCTGACTGTGGCTAGCGCAGAGATCTGCCAACCCAAGTATTGACTAGGCGATTCAAGCACAAAGCTCGGGTAAGCACCTGCAATTAGCGTCGCACCTAATAAGAATGGCCACCTTAGCCAAGGTTTAAAGATGATAACGCAGAGGCTGATCGGCAGGCAAGTTGCGTAGCAGCACGACCACCAAATTGCGCCGAAGCCAATACTTATAAATTTTTGGCTGATGAGGTCGCTAAAAATTGGTTGTTTCATATGAAGATTGAGGAAGTATTGCGCGGCAGCCATCACAAGGGCCGCGGCAAGCGAACAAGCGACGCAAATAGCTACGCTAGCCCAATCTCTCGAGTTTAAGTTCTCAGTCTTGGGCTGCATCAATGTGCCTGTAGTCAGTTGAGGCGAATAACGTCCGTGTTATCCGAGCGGCGAACCCAATTTGCCGACGAATAACAGAGCGATGTAAAGTAATAAACCCTGAGTATAGCATATTCCGCGACCAACCAATCCCAAGGGCTTCTCCGCTTCGGATCAACACATTGTTATCCCGCGTTTTTCAATTCTTCAAGCAGTTGATTGCGGGCGTCAGTTTGAGGATTTCGCGCCGTGCGTTCCAACAATTTTCCAGTCTTCAGATCTCTTCGTTCAAGAAAGTGTCCGCCG
>CAZKTR010000985.1:0-1296 GCA_964555525.1 uncultured Pirellulaceae bacterium | reverse complement strand
TTCCAGCCGGCGATCGTCTGGCCGTAGATGGCTTGGAGTTCGGCGTAGGTCATGTTGAAGTGATCTTTTAAGCACTCTTTAGCACTGTGCCCTTCTTTGATGCCGTCGATGAATTTTTTGAATTTGCCTTTGCCGTTATCTTTGGCGACTAAAATCTCGACCAACACTGAGCATATTCCGTATTGTTCGCCAGTGATTCTTGGAATGTTCAACACATCGTTCCAGTCATTTTTGAGCTTTACTCTATTGGCGGCCAAACGTTGTCGGTCTTTGATCTTCCGACCTTTGACGACTTTATCAGCTAGCCAATCGGCCATTCCCTCGTTCAGCCACGATGGTGCTCGAGCAGAACTGAGGTAGCGGTGAACAAAGCCATGAGAAGTTTCGTGAACCAGAACGTGACCAAAGAAGTTGTTGTTGCCTTTGTAACCAGCGAAGACAACTTTCCCATTCGGAAATTGGTGGCAGAGACCTTGAGTGCTATTAATTTCGGCGGGGCCGACCTCCATCACTGCTGCTTCGAACGCGAGGTACGTATTTTTAGCTCGAAATGCAAACACGATGCATTTCCCCGCCCAGATGTTTTTCTCCGGTGGTAGGCCAAACGCTTTGCAAAGTTCAGCGTACATCGCGTCTAAGTACGCGATGTAGCCGTCCACTTCAGCGGGGTTCAAGTCCGTTATGAACGTAAAGAATTCGGTTTCAATCTGGCGAAGCGGAATGTTCTTTAACTTCTGCTTTGCATCTTCAACGAATTTGGCTTGATTCTTCAAAAACACTTCTTGTTCTTCGACGGTCAGGTGCTTCCACAAGCGATGCCCTTCGGGCCTTAAGCGACTGTTGGTTTCGCGCTCAAACGCCAATCGCTCGGTGCGTTTCTCTGTGTCATGAATCAAGCTCTTATTCTTTTTGTCGTAAGAGACATCCAAGTTCTTTCCGTCTTGGTGCATTTCGACAATTTTAGAAGCAACGACACGAGTCGTCTTTTTACCTTTCTTCAACTTGAAGTGTTTGACGCTGTTGTCTAATTTGCCGGGTTCGACCTCTGTGACTTCAACGTCCGTGAAGTAATTTCTGGTGGTCTGCATATCAACTCGCTTGCCAACCAAGTCAGCGAATTGAACTTGAACACCTTTGGCCGATTGACTTGTGCTCAACATCAACAACGAAAAAGCACAGGCGGATAAGGCGAAGCGAAGAATTAATTTTTGCGGCATGCTTTACAGACGGTAAAAACTAGCAATCTTAAAATGTAGAAATCGGTTGATCCGATTACTCTATCGGTCAATTGTTCCT
>CAZKTR010000984.1:0-1296 GCA_964555525.1 uncultured Pirellulaceae bacterium | reverse complement strand
TAGAATTGACACCACAAAATACACGAACCGCCTTCACGACTGATAGCAATGTAGCGGCGCAACCATTTGAGTCATGGCCGTAGCGACTTCTTTCTCGGTTTGTTGGCTAACGGTTCGGTTGTCGCATCGATTTTTCACTAGTCGGTTTATCAGCAGGTAGCCTGCAAACAGGTTGGGTGCGCCGCAAGGCATCTCGACGTTCGAATTTTCCATCCAAAACGACAGCAAAAGCTTGCCGTCAATAAATTTCATGTCTCTTAGTTCAGACCATGGGATAAATTTCATTTCTGAGGACAGGATGCTGGTTTTCACTCTGCATTCAATTCCATTTTCGTAAATGAAATTCGATTTCCCCCATCGTACTTTTTCATTTAATTCTAAGTCCGCGGCCATGTTGTCAGCAACTCGTTCCGAGATTCGGCAATGCAATTCATCAAAGTTGAATGGCTTTCCAAGAGTTAGTCCTCCAACTGAATCTTGCCAACTAATTGTTCGCGGGTTCCCCAACAAAGATGATTTGAGTTCAAATTCAAAGTGTTCGTTCGGACCACCCCAGTTGGATTTCTTGCAACAGTACTCGTCCAGTTGACGGTAGTGAATTTCTGTCACTGCACCGGCTTCCACAAGCGACAAACCGTTTTCATGCACTCGTAAAATTCGGCTGTCGAGTTTGCCGAAGAGCTTGTGTACAACTGCTAAGGCTCCTCCGGACACTGAGAAAGCAATCGCGATCCCTAGGCTATGCAATAATATTCCGCTTCCTGAGTAACATGCTCCACCGAACATAACCGCCCCGATGAGCCAAGGAATCATAATGGTCCATACATTGGCTGGCTTATTCTTAACCCCTTCAGTCACCGCTCCCAGTTCCATTGAGCTCTGGAAATTGCTTTGAGAGTGCCGCAAATTCATTGGAGACCTTTCCTGTTAGGAGTATCGAAAAACGCGTTATGCCTTGGTCAAATATTCTGCGTGGGAATGGAATCGTACTTCGTAAAATCAGGTCGATCTTTTGTTCCATGTTTTAGAAAACCAAAAGCATGTGTATCGCTGAACCTTTAGCTTCGGCCTTTGAGGGTTGTACTGCTTGTCGTGGGGATTTCAGGTCGCTTGTGAATGGTTCATTGATTCGGGCGAACGGTTGCTAATGCCTGCTTTTTCGGAATGAGAATTCGCTTCAGAGGACTCCCCCCGAAGGCCAAGCAACTCTATTGGCAGTTGTACGTTGCATGGAAATGATCGTGGTATCGAGATTGAAAGCACGCTACTTTCGCGGAGAGAGTAACATTTAATTGG
>CAZKTR010000983.1:0-1297 GCA_964555525.1 uncultured Pirellulaceae bacterium | reverse complement strand
TAATGAAGACAAATTGGAACCTTTTGAAAGCCGGAGCGCTTTTGTTTGCGTTGCCATTGATGGCGACCGCAGCGGTTTCCGCAAGCCAGTGGGTTAACGACACTGCTCCTATCGATCTCAATGTTGAAATTGCAGAGATTGAAAACAGCATTGGTGTAACACGCTCGCACACAGTTGCCCTTAATTCCAGCGGTGCGATCGAAGGTCGCGTTGCGGCAATGAATGCCGATGGAACTCAAGGCATTGCAGACTTAACCGTACACTTCATGAGCAACGGAAAAGTTGTTCAAGAAACCACCACTTCTTCAGACGGATCGTTCCGTGTTGAAGGCTTGAGCGAAGGTAATTACTCATTCGTCGCTACAGGCGAAAACGGCTTCGCTGCATACGGTGTTAAAGTCGTTGGTGAAACAGTTGGCGTTGACAACGTAATGGAAGCTTCAGCTGTTGCTCCTGGTGTTGCCGCTGTTAAGCAAATCCTTGATAGCAACGTTTCTGAAGAAGTTGCCAAAACTACTTCAAGTACAGAAGACCAAGCTGTTGTTGGTGCTAACCGAGTTAACTTGGTTGATGGCAAGCTTGTAGGAACTGTTCGGTCACTCGACAATCTCTCAGTTGAAGGAACTTTGGTTCACATCTTGAGTGGCGACAAGCAAGTCGCAAAAGTTGAAACTGACGCAAACGGCAACTTTTCAATCGCTGACATGACACCAGGTGTTTACAACTTCGTATCAACTGGTCCTAGTGGTTACGCTGCAGTTAGCTTCGAAGCAATCAACGAAACAGTCAAAGAAATCCCAGTGGCATTTTCTCCAGCTGCTATCATTCAAGAAATCGGCTTCGCTAACTCGTTGGATGTCTGTTCAACTTGCGGAACAAATTCTTTCGCCAGTAGCGACATCGTTTACGATTCAGCTCCTGCATACCAAGAATCATTCGCTCCAGTCGAGTACGCAAGCGAGTCAATCGGTTGCGGTGGTGCTTGCGGAGCCACTTGTGGATCATGCGGCAACTTCAGCGGCTTTAGCCACGGCGGCGGAGCATGCGGTAGCTGCGGTGGTGGTGGAGGACTTCTTCGTGGCGGACGCCTGTTCGGTGGAGGAAGCACTCGCCTTCGTCGATTGGCTTTGCTCGGAGCCATCGGTGGTATCATCGCGATCGCAGTTGATGATGACGAACCAGCATCAAACGCAGACTCATTGTAAAACGAGTCAAACAAATTGCTAAATTTGAGCGCTAGGTGATTTATCGCCTAGCGTTTTTTTATGCGCCGACTTTGTCTTGATCGTAATCAAAC
>CAZKTR010000982.1:0-1298 GCA_964555525.1 uncultured Pirellulaceae bacterium | reverse complement strand
TCAGTTTTTTGTTTTCATCGACCGGATCCTGCACCTTTGAGCAAGAATCAATCTGCCTGTATCGATTGAGATTCTTCAGAACTCAGTTGGCTTAGAAAAAACGCTTGGGCGACAAAAATGATTGCGCTAAACGCACAGAAGAATGCGAACTGAGGCATCCAGCAAACAAACAGCCCCATGAGTACTCGGTCCGGATTCATGTCCAAGCGAATAAAACTAGACATGGCAAGACAAGCCAATCCAGCGCCAATGATCGAGGCAATCGTGTAGCGGGTTTTGAGACTCGCTTGGTGTAACAATGCAGCCAATGTGAACAGGTAGATTGGTCCAAGAAAAAAAATCGCCAGCAGAGTTACGCTGGTTTCTTTACCAGTTGAGCGTTCATACGGATATTCGTTGCGAATGTTCCTGCTAAGGTAGCTTCCCAGCGAGTCAGCTGATTCGAGTTCTCTGTAAACTTCTTTGGGGACTCTGAAATATTGATAAACCGAACCGGAGTGGAATTCGACTTCCAGCGTTTCAATGAATGGGTTGTAACCCATCGAAGCCAGGTTGCTGGACACGACTGGCTTGCGATGAATGTCATTAAATTGGCTGAACACGGCTACGGTGAGCGATACTACGGTTGTGAGCAACAAGATACCGTGCATTGAAATTTGGAAAAAACTACCACTCTGCCGAGAGCGAAGCTGGATCTTCTTTTTCGTCAGTTCATTCAAGCGTTGACGAAACACTGCCGCCAGAATTCCAAGTACGACTCCGGAAATGAGTCCGTACATTAGATTCCATCCCAACACTGGATAATTGACGAGCCCTTCGTGCTTGCGAGTTGGGAGTGTTTTGACGTTTTCAGAATCTCTCCAGTAAACGTCAGGAAAGCCAATCGCTTCGCTGACCTGCTGATTATTGCCGATCAAGTCGACAATGTTTTCGGAACGGAAGAAGTACGAGGCCGCGTTGGCTCCAAGGCTCAGCAACAACCCTAGGATTAGGCAACGAACGAACCAGTCAAGCGACGAATCTTCGGGTGTTTGAATTGTTGTGGGCGAACTTAGCATTCGTAATTGACAGCTTTGCTGATCGTGAAACCAAAACCGCATCCCGGCGGTAAACGGCATTTTAGAATCTATATGATAGTTTGTGGTTTCGCGTGCAGTGAGTCTTTGTGTGATTACATCCAACCATCTGCGGCAGTATACCAACTTTAGGTTCATGCTCTAATTTTGGTATCCTTTTAATAATCCGCTAAACGTTGAGACTAATCCCTTATGTGCAAAGAAAAAGCCCGACGTCGGATA
>CAZKTR010000981.1:0-1299 GCA_964555525.1 uncultured Pirellulaceae bacterium | reverse complement strand
TTAACCGCGAATGGATGACGATCATTTTGCATGTGCAAACTGAGATTGGTTAAGCTGGATAACGTCCGTGATCACCGAGCCGGAACGAGCGATCATCCATTTCAAAACCACGCGCAAGTCCGGCTTCGCGTGAATCACATTGTTATCCCGCCGGTGTCTAAACTGACGCGATTGCCGCAGCGATACTGAAGTAAATTAGGAAAGAAGCCAAAAGAACTGCCAGGATCAACGTTCCAACCAATACCTTAGCCCACCTCCGCCGCGAAAAAACCACCAAAGGACTGACGAAAAGGAAAGAGTATCCGCAGGGCGTAAACACTCCCGACAAAACTGACGGTCTATCCTCAGCGCCTGCAGTAAGATTATGCCATCCTCCAGGCCCATAGCCGAGCATCCAGCCCCAAATGCAAAGGCCTGGCATTACGACAAAGCAAAGAATCAAAGCCAATCCAAATCTGGCTAGAATACGGGCCCTTGGTTTGGGTGGAACCATTCGGGGTTGATCTGTGATCCCAGTCGGCGAGAGGTAAGGATTTTCATTTACCGAGCCCGGTTCTAATTCAGACTGGTTCTGGGCTGAAATTTCTGGGATCTGCTCACGCATGAGTTGTGTTGCCATTACTTTAGGCGGGATAACGTCCGTGATCACCGAGCCGGAACGATTGATCATCCACTTCAAAACACGCGCAAGTCCGGCTTCGCGTGCATCACATTGTTATCAAACCGGTCGCGTCAGAATGGTGATTGCGAATTGCGTTGATCCAAGACGAGTTCAGGGTTGTTGGATTTGATGGATTCTAGCACAGGTCGCCATCGGTCTGCGACCTTATGGTCGTCGTGGTTCCAAACCAAATATGGAAATTTTCCCATATATCTCGTTCCGAATTGTTTCGTTGTAATATCACCGAGGATGTAATTATTTCGACAAGGATAGGTCACACAAAAGTGTTTCCGATCCGAAGAGAAGTACAATTTTGGTTCG
This sequence comes from uncultured Pirellulaceae bacterium, assembly GCA_964555525.1. Classification (GTDB taxonomy): domain Bacteria; phylum Planctomycetota; class Planctomycetia; order Pirellulales; family Pirellulaceae; genus Mariniblastus. The sequence continues at coordinate 317 of CAZKTR010000981.1, read as the reverse complement.
CAAACAAAGTAGTAGGTCGGTACGCGAGCGGTGAGATCAATGGTGGGGCTATTCTGATCCCAAATTTTCACAGACAGTATTTTCCGAGGGCCGCGCCAACTTTCGTATTGAGAACGAAATTCGATCTCGATACCGTTGCCGACATCAAAACTGGCGACATGATGGTTGTATGATCGGTAGATCGCCAATGGAAGCGAAAAAATCAGTGCGAGTACCGCCATGGCAAACATGAGTTGTCGGATCGTGAATCGCATTAATCTAGGTTGGATAACGTCCGTGATCACCGAGCCGGAACGAGCGATCATCCATTTCAAAAA
>CAZKTR010000980.1:0-1299 GCA_964555525.1 uncultured Pirellulaceae bacterium | reverse complement strand
GGCGACCGCGGCCAGGGATAGTTTGGCGAAATAGCTTGACATCTGCACTCTCCTGAAAGGGGTTGGTTGTTTCAACTCAACTTGAAATTTTAAAAGCGACAACCCAATTACGACTGAGTCGCTTTTTTGTTAGAAGTTTTTTGGAGACAAAACCAATGTATCATCTTTGACCGCAAATTAGTCCAACGATTTGATACTAAGTTACAATCCGGTTACACAATGATAGCAAAACACGAACCTTGGCAACTAGCAGGGTTTCTGGGCTTTTAAGGAGCACCTCGTTCCTAGGCTCTGCCTAGGAACGCACTGCCTTCGTGGCTCTGCCACAACCTATCGCAATCGCTTCACGACTTGCACAAGCGCCTCAGCGAATTGGTCGACTTCATCAGCCGTATTGTAAAGATAGAAACTCGCTCGGCAGCTGGATTTGATTTCCAAATACTGATGCAGCGGCATCGCACAATGATGCCCTGCTCGGATTGCCACACCCTTTTGATCCAGCAAAATTGAAATGTCTTGCGGCGACACACCGTCAACCACAAAGCTGACCAACCCCGCTCGCTTGTCCGCCGCGGGTCCAAAAATTCGCAAGCCGTCGATCTCACTCAACCGCTCCATCGCTTGAGCCGCGAGGGTCGTCTCGTACGAATGAATCTGGTCCATTTCGAACTGATTCAAATACTCGACCGCGGCCCCCAACCCAATCGCTTCCACGATCGGCGGCGTCCCCGCTTCAAATCGCGCCGGCAACTCGCCTTGCGTAAAACCCTCGGTCGTCACTTGGTCGATCATGCTGCCGCCACCCAAGAACGGCGGCATCGCTTCAAGGATCGCTTGCTTACCCCACAAGACCCCGATCCCCGACGGGCCAACCATCTTGTGACCACTGAAAGCAACAAAGTCTGCATCCCAAGCCTGCACGTCGGTCTTGCTGTGCGGAGTATGCTGAGCCGCATCGACCAACACCTTCGCGCCAACCGCGTGAGCCAACTTAACCAGATCAGCCACCGGCGTGATCGTTCCCAGAACATTGGACACCGCAGCAAAGGCAACCATCTTCGTACGATCAGTCAGCTTTTCCCGAAATTCATCCAAATCAAGTTCGCCGGCGGAATCGATATTAGCAAACTTCACCACCGCGCCCGTTCGAGCGGCCAGTTGCTGCCAAGGCACGATATTCGAATGGTGCTCAAAAATCGTCAGCAAAATCTCGTCGCCCGAAGACAGATTTTGATTGCCCCAAGCATGAGCCACTAAGTTGATCGAGGCCGTCGTGCCGGAAGTGAAAATCACTTCGTT
>CAZKTR010000979.1:0-1299 GCA_964555525.1 uncultured Pirellulaceae bacterium | reverse complement strand
ACTTGTTCGAGAATCGAACGAAGTCCTCGTGCGCCAGTCTCTTTTTCCATTGCCCGTCCGGCAATTTTCTCAAGTGCTTTTTCGGTGAACTCAAGTTCACTGCCTTCCATTTCGAACAAAGATTGGAACTGCCGCACAAGTGCGTTTTTGGGTTCGGTAAGAACCTTGATCAGTCCCTCTTCGCCGAGTGGAGCCAGTGCCGTAGTGATTGGCAAACGGCCTACTAGTTCCGGGATCAAGCCGAATTCTAGTATGTCGTCGCTGGTCACTTGTGGCAAAATTTCGGCTGTGGTCGCATCTTCTTGGAAACCAAGACCTGAACCAAAGCCAATCGTGCGTTCACCTAAACGCTTGCGAACGATGTCTTCTATCCCGACAAACGTACCACCACAGATAAACAGAATCTCGCTCGTATCGATCGGGATATACTGTTGCTCTGGATGCTTGCGTCCGCCTTGGGGAGGAACGTTGGCGATTGTTCCTTCCAACATCTTTAGGAGTGCTTGTTGGACTCCTTCGCCTGAAACATCACGGGTGATCGAAACATTGTTGCTAGTCTTGCCGATTTTATCGATCTCGTCGATGTAGATGACGCCACGTTGGGCGGCTTCCACATCAAAGTCCGCTGCATGCAGAAGTTTCAAAAGAAGGTTTTCTACGTCTTCGCCCACGTAACCTGCTTCGGTAAGTGTGGTCGCGTCGCCGATCGCAAACGGAACGTTCAGGGTGCGAGCCAAAGTTCGAGCTAACAACGTTTTGCCTGAACCCGTCGGTCCAACCAGCATGATGTTAGATTTCTCTACTTCAACTTCGCTACCTTCCCATCCAAGCGAAAGCCGCTTGTAATGGTTGTGAACAGCGACGGACAATACTTTCTTGGCAGACTCTTGGCCAATGACGTATTCGTCCATTTTGGCAACGATTTCGCGCGGTGACATAATCTTGTTGAAAAGCTGTTTCGACGGACCACGTCGACGTTGCTCTTGTTCCAAAATTGATTGGCACAGTTCAATGCAATCTCCACAAATGTAGACATCGCCTGGGCCTTCAACTAAGGGACCAACGTCTCGATAGTTCTTCCGACAAAACGAACAGTGCGCGTTTTTCTTTGAAGAAGCACTTGATCGGCTACTTCCAATATCGTTCCCTGCGGGCATTTTTACTCCTATAAAGCTATCTCATTCAACTGATAAAACTCAGTTGATGTTCGAACATTGGCCAGCGATGACGTCTCGCTGGCCAACGGTGCTTCCTTGCCCGCGAACTCCGAACCCTTTTGTAATCAGCATTGTGCTATCA
>CAZKTR010000978.1:0-1302 GCA_964555525.1 uncultured Pirellulaceae bacterium | reverse complement strand
GCAGTGGCATTTGATGTGCGAAATCAAGGTTATGCATGCCTCTATGTCCAACCCAGATATCAGCGTCGCCTTGATCTATTAGTAAACTAGCTTTGCTCATTAGCCCAATGAACAAGCCGCCTTGCACATTGACCAACACGACGGAAAAGATCACACCAACCAAAGCAGCGACGAGCTTTCCGCGATCATAAATCAGTGTTCTTATTGCGAGCTTGCCAAGCATGTTGTTTCGTTTGCCAAATCATTGGCCAGTCCCATCAGTCAGAATCAGTATGCTATCCTTACAATCGTTATCGTCGGTGCATCCGCCACAAACCAGTGAATTACGCTAGCAGCGTTAGAACTTCACATTTCGAACCAAACAACTGTTTCTTTGCTAGCAGAGGATCGACTGTCATTAACTGAAATTAATTTCGCCAGCAATTAGTTACAACAAGTTGCGCCAAAAGATGATTATAACAAATACTTGCTTCATCCGTATTACCGGATCGGTCGAAAGATATGCTAATACCTTCCTCCTCCGCGCGATCCTGCGTCTCGCCTCAATTCAACATGTTTAACATCTATCTAACCGCCAGTTTTCGGTGGAGTTGCAAGAATGAACTACACACTGCCTCATTTCGCAGGGGGATCACGAGTTTTGTCACCTTCTAGAGCTTTGGCGCTAAATGCGAACCGGGATCCGCAAAGCACCATAATCAAGCCTTCCTTCAGCACAGCCAGAAATCGCACTGACTTGTTAGCAGCTTTCACGTTGTTGCAACAACGTTACCGACAAGCAGGATTAGCCACTGACGATCAAGATAGCTTGCGAATTATGCCGTATCATTTTTGTTCTGCAACACAAGTATTTATTGCCCGAACATCAAAAGAGGTTACAGGAACGGTGACACTCGTTGGTGAATCCGAGCAACCCTTGCCAATGTTTCAGGCATATCCCGAGTTAGCATGGCAACTAAAACGCCGCTGTGGGCGAATTGGTGAGGTTACATCCCTGGCAATTTCGTCTCATCGGTCGTCAAAAGGGGAAATATTCCTTGGACTAACGCGCCTGTTGACTTTTTTCGCTCGTCATCACCAACTCGACCACCTAGTGGCGATCGTTCATCCTCGACATGCCAAATTTTATCGACTAGCAATGGGTTTTGAAATCATTGGTGATGCCAAGCCCTGCGACTCGGTCGGCGGGAGCCCAGGAGTTGCCGTTGTTGGTAGCGTCAATGAGAAACATCGCTATCGGCAACCATGGCGAAATGTCTTCTTCGAGGGCAAATTTGACCAATCATGTTTAGCAGCTAAGCC
>CAZKTR010000977.1:0-1306 GCA_964555525.1 uncultured Pirellulaceae bacterium | reverse complement strand
CCTCTGTATCTGTGAGCGATACTGTGGTGGTCACTGGCCATAACGTGCAGGAAGTCCTCTACAGCGAGCGCCACCTTCTGCTGAACTACTCGCACTTGGCACAATGGCACTCGGTCGGTATGGACAAAACGGTACGATTCTCGGGGACACGAACTCAAAACCTCTTTGACCCCGGAGTGAAAGAACCTGGCGGGGGGCTTGCTCTATCACAATATTCTGAGTGGACGCAGTTGACACAAATATGGACGTTTCTGACCCCGTGAGGGAGCACCTACGTCGCAAGAAACAGATGGTAACATCTCACTGTGCACGCCGAAGGTTGCAGTGAGCATACCTCGACCATAGTGCAATCCTTCTCAATAAACATGGTGTACAGAGCCTTGATCTGACCCATGGCATCGTCCACGTGCTGCGTGACGCCCAGACCTTCAGCCATGGTCTTGGCTTGGGCATCTGTGATGCCTTCTTCGATGTTGACCGGAACCTTGATGATCTTTTCCGGGTACTTTTCGGCCAGATCCTCGATACTGGTGCCACCCTCACTGCATCCGATCATGATCGGCCCAGAGGTGGAGCGGTCCAGCAGAATGGCAAAGTACATCTCACGGGCAAGCTTCATTTTCTTGGCTACGTACAATGTGTTGACTGGCTTCCCTGCACACATATCCTTCACATGGGACCATTGTACGTGCCTTGTCGAACCCAGCGCATGTCAGCGAGTATGCAAAAGACACAAGCACGATGGAACCTTGTGCAGGTTTTAGCCTGTAACGTTGTGTGTGCCACTCGTCAGACAACCAGGCATCTACCACTGATACATTCACTCTGCATGGGATGCTGTCCATGTGCGATGTTGTCGTACCTGTCGGCCCAGTCTGCTTGGTGACAAGGGTTTGCCCCAGCATCTTCTCTGCCAAGGCCTTGATCTCGCCAGTTTTGCACATATGCACCCCGCCCTGCAGACCAGACTTGAAAGTGCCCAGACCTCGGCCACCAGCCAGAATCTGTGACTTGAGAACCACCTGCAAGGAACCGAAATTCCCCTGTCTTATCCCGTAGTGATTGTTGTGGAGGAGCACTGCTGCAACATCGTAGAAGCCTCCGCTATGCCATCATGTGCACACAGCACATACACAGCGCATGGTACCCAACATAGCGTTTTTCATACCTCATCGTTCTCATCTTTCATTTTCCCGGCAGCCTCCACGACACCATCCATCGTGGTGGCTGCAATACCCTCTGGCACATGGATGCCATATTGTGACATAAGCTGTGCTCCCTGCAGGCGCGAGAACGTACTATAAAG
>CAZKTR010000976.1:0-1308 GCA_964555525.1 uncultured Pirellulaceae bacterium | reverse complement strand
CAAAATCAAACCGATGATTATGAATGGCGTATGAAATATCCAACTAAGGATCACCGTTCCCGTAGAGACGGGGAATCCTGGTTCGCCGTCGACATTTATTTCATTCACCCATGCTGGTATCGCAAACCCAAGTAGTTTTAGCGTGGCCATCGTATTTAAAAAAACGAAAAAGGACGTTATTCCGTTCCAGAACAACATCATGAACAATGAAGTGAATGCCTTTGGTAAAGAAAATGCGCGAACTTTTATTACTTTAGCCAGACCGTCTTGTTCGATAGAGCAATTTCTGGGGAGTTTTTTTCGCATTGGTAGTCCTTCGACATCGTTTATCATGTCGATATTTTAGTTGGAGAGGCCAGATAAGATTTTAGTTGACTCGTAAGTCAAACAATAGACAGCTCTGGCAGGCCGTTGGTTTAAAAGTGCCTTTAGGCAAGATAGTCGCCTTTCGCTCCGAGGGGAAATTTTTACGCGGAGTGTTTGTAGTATCCTCAGGCCGAAGGCCCGAGGAGGTGGCGACGGTGCTTCCAGCCGGTCTTCCGAGCCGGCCGAGGCAAAACGTTACACACACGAAACAAGTCAGCCAGCACGGGAGCTCTTTGCAACTTTTCAACCACGAAAGAAACAAAATACACGAAAACCAAACAGCCAGAAATCATTTGACCCGCGACCCTTAAACCTCGCTCCTGTCTTTCGTTTTTTTCGTGTATTTCGTGGTTGTCAATTTTAACTGCCCCGACAATAAAAGCATTGCCGCTCCACCACCGCGTAAGACAGGCCAGAGGCAACTGTCGCCACCTACGCCTTTAGGCAACTATGGCCCGGCTGGCAAGTGTTGCATCAAGTAACGAATGATCAGCATTCGCACATGCACGACCGTCCCCTTCCCTTCGCGTAGTCCATGGTCTCGGTTGGGGTAGACCATGTAGTCAAACGGCTTACCAAGTTCAATCAAGCGATCGACGAGCCCTTCGATGATTTGGATATGCGTGTTGGTTTCACCCGACCCGGTAACAATCAACAGTTTGCCCTTCAGCCCTTCCGCAAAATTGATCGGCGCCGATTTTTTGTAGCCCTCAGAATTAACCTCTCTTGTTCGCATATAGATCTCCTGAAACCAAGCGTTATACAAATGAGGTTGCGGTTTGGGGACGACGGCGATTCCGACATGGTAAACATCCGGGCGTCGAAAGAGTGCGTTGAGCGTATTCGAGCCACCGCCGCTCCAGCCCCAGATCGCGACCCGAGACAGGTCGACGTACGAGTAAACTTCGCCGAGCTTTTTAATCGCTCGAGCTTGCTCGTCGG
>CAZKTR010000975.1:0-1311 GCA_964555525.1 uncultured Pirellulaceae bacterium | reverse complement strand
CTTTTTCGTCTTCGCGGCATCAACTATTGTGCTTGCAGCATTGAGTTTTGTCAAAGTTGACCGCCGTCAACAATTGGGTCGCCCAAGATAGTGCGGTTCCTATTTACCGCGTTTGTTAAAGATTGTGTACAAGGATAATTGAACTCGTTCGCGTCGCACGGCTCGATACTTTTCATTAAATTTGCTGTCCCAACCTAGTTGGGACGGGCCGTTCACTTCATTTAAGTCGCCAAAACCTAGGTAAAACGAGCTGTTTTTAGAAGTCGCGGTGTTCCGTATAACGTAGTGACTCTTTACTTTTTAAATATGTCGTTGATAACACGATTTCATGTAAAGAAAAAAGATACACTACGATATACGGAACAACGAAAAGATGTGATTTTGTTGTTAAACCCGTGTTTTACTTGCGATTTGAGAGCCGAACCGCCCGTCCCATCCTGTAAGCAGTGGGACTCTCCGATTCCCACTGTTGCATAAGATCGATGAGACTTGCTGAGACCACGACTTTGGGTTCAGCATATGTTGACTCTGTAAACTGTTCAAACTCTTTGTCGGTCGCGACTTTGAGTGTAGTACCGTTGTCGGACAGCCTGACGACTGCACTTCGAGCATCGCGATCGTAAACTGGCTTTGTACAGCTCACCTTGAATAGACCAGCTCGCGAGTGAGTCCCAACAGTGAAGCTAGTGTCGATATGCTCTCCAAATCGTTTGCAGCTCGCCGCATCACGGTGACTGAGGATTGCGTTTGGCTTGGCTGTTCCTAGTTTGCCTTTGAGCTTATGCGTGATAAAAATTGGGATGCCTTCTCGCCGTGCGGCGGACGATAGACCTGCCAAGACAGAATTCATCAATCGAGACACGGCAACGCCGCTGTTTGGGTTTTCTACTTGGTTTTGGATTAGCTTTTCAAAGTCATCTATGACAACAGCGTACGGCTTGCAGTTGGCTATTGCAGAGGCAACAAGCCCGAACGCGGCGGGCTTGTTGCTATTTACATCGTTAAATTTGATACTTGAGACTGCTGCGACTGGAAGGTGTCTACCAGTCAAATAGCTTTGGATTTGCTCACGTATAACTTCTAATCTCTCTTGGCTGCCCATCCACAGAACAGATCGTTTACTGTCATCTGTCTTGTGGGCGTCTACTGCAAGGTTTGCGCAAATCATGCTCGCGATACGTGTCAAGCCAACGCCAGTTGTCCCTAGGAACGCATGTAGTCCATTTCTGGAATGGGACTCCGGCACAAGTGAATCAAGGCATTCGATGCCGGTTAAACTTTTAGAGGACAATTTGATATGTTTACTAGGCA
>CAZKTR010000974.1:0-1311 GCA_964555525.1 uncultured Pirellulaceae bacterium | reverse complement strand
TAGCACGGTTTTGCTGGCAAAGCGTGCGGATTGTGCAGAGTTTATGGGCATTGGGCGGGTTCTGAGGGCGGCGGCGAGAGCCTCAACTTGGTCTGGCAGCGCTGAGTTTGTGACGAGCCTGATGGTATCGGGTCACCTGCCAATCGTGGTCAACCTGCGATTTTCGCTGCAAATGATCCTCAGATACGCCGTGACAAACATCCGGTAATCGTTACACTCGACGATCAACTTAAACCCGTCGGACCACCGAGTATTCGCATGCCCAAGATTGACCAGTTTGAAAGTATTTTTCGCGCCGCGTCTAAAGAAGCCTTTGAACCAGCCGCAGTTAAGTTCGAACGTGTGATGGTGGTGACCGATTTAGACGAAGCAGCCAGCCAGCCGTTTTGCGATGAAGTCAAAACGTTTTTGGGCGAGTTCACCGACCAAGCCGCTCCGACTTGGAAGCTGATCGACGGAAAGCAGTTTTCCAGTGTTCCGGAATTGCTCGACCAAATCAACGACTTCCGGCCGGACTTGATTTGCACTTACCGGAACTTGCATATCCCGGCCAATGAACACCCCTATAGTTTGGGCGTGTATGTGGACGTGTTAACCCAAGCCACGTCGACGCCGATCTTGTTGATGCCTCGAATGGAACTACAGTCGGAATACGAAACGGCCGAGCAGGCTCGGACGGGCACGGCGAAGGTGATGGCGATCACCGACCATTTGGCGGGCGACCATCATCTGGTCAATGTGGCGGCGAGCTTGGTGCGAACAGAAGGAAAGTTGTTTTTGACGCACGTCGAAGACCAAGTGATCTTCGAACGCTTTTTAACCGTCATCGACAAAATCGCCGAAATCGATTCCAACATCGCTCGTGAGGCCATCGTGAATCGGTTGCTGGCAGAACCGCGAGACTACATTGAATCTTGTCGACAGGTGCTCGAGCAACAGGCGCAAGTGAAAGTTGAATCGATCGTAACTTGCGGGCATCTGCTCAAAGACCATCAAAAACTGATCGAAGAACACGAAATCGATCTGTTGGTTTTACACACAAAAGACGATGATCAGCTTGCCATGCACGGGTTGGCGTACCCGCTGGCAGTTGAGATGCGAGACCGCCCGATGTTATTGATTTAGTACTCGTTGTCTCGAATAAAAACCTTCGTTTGAACAAACCTACATGACCATCAATCTATCCGAGATGTTTCTTGAGCCCGTAATTCTGGCCAGCGGCCATGGAGTTGGTTGGCAAATCACGCTGTTGTTTTCGCTGTTGCTGGTGGGCTTGATCGCTTGTTTGGCGTTGGAAGAAAAGATCCACGC
>CAZKTR010000973.1:0-1312 GCA_964555525.1 uncultured Pirellulaceae bacterium | reverse complement strand
CCCAAAATTTCGTCGTGGGTTACTGGGATCAAACTGCCAGTCCGCTGGCTTGGTCAATTTCTCTGCTGGACGCGAGTGAGTTTTGCTTTTGTGCTAATGAAGCCAATCAAGCAACTACTTGAGTGTCGGTATTGGGCCGAGGCCAGCGAGTATTTTAAAAAGCTGAGCGGTCACAATCAAGCCTCGCGAAAGGCGACTACAAATGCCGCCGTAGCTGGGCTCGCCAGAGTTCAGGGGCATTACTGTGCCGCATCCCGAAGTCTGGCGACTCCGGCTACGCCCACTTAATGAGCTTCTAACCAATTCTCACCCGTGCCCATTTCAACTTCGATCGGGCAGTCCAATGGCAATGCGGTTTTCATGGCTTCGGCGATCACGGGTTGGACTTTATCCGCCTCGCTACGCAGCATGTCAAAAACCAATTCGTCGTGAACCGTTAACAACATCTTCGTTTTAAAACCACCGTCCTTTAACGCCCGATGAACTTTGATCATCGCCAACTTCAACATATCCGCCGCAGTGCCCTGAATCGGACTGTTCATCGCCAACCGCTCTGCCTGGTTCTTAATCGTCTTACTACGACTATTGATATCTCGCAATTCACGACGACGACCGGTTTGCGTTTTTACATAGCCGTTCTCTTCGGCAAACGCGATCGTCTTGTCGATAAAAGCCTGTACACCCGGATGGTTTTCATAATAGCCCTCGATCAACTGCACCGCTTCCTTCCGAGGAATATTCAAACGTTGTTGCAAACCAAAAGCGCTGATCCCGTACAAGATCCCAAAGTTAACCATCTTGGCTTTGGACCGCATCTCTCGATCGACTTCTTCCAGTGGCACCTTGTAAACCTTCGCCGCCGTGGCCGTGTGAATATCCGTGCCCGACTCAAACGCAGCCAGCATCCCCTTGTCGCCTGACAAAGCCGCCATGATCCGTAGTTCAATCTGAGAATAATCCGCTGACAAAATCAAATGGTCGGCATCGCGAGCCACGAACGCCGCGCGGATTTCGCGGCCGCGTTCTTTGCGAACGGGGATCGTTTGCAAGTTCGGATTCACCGACTGCATCCGCCCGGTCGCAGTCCATGTCTGACTGTAGTGTGTATGCAGGCGGCCCGTTTTTGGATTCACTGCTGCCGGTAACTGATCCACGTAAACGGACTTGAGTTTCATCGCGGTCCGAAAGTCCAAAATGTCGGCGACGATTTCATGCTTGGGCGCCAACCGCTGAAGCTCAGCCTCACGAGTCGAATACTGACCGGTGCTGGTCTTCTTTGGTTTGTCGACCAACTTCAAATCTTCAAACAACA
>CAZKTR010000972.1:0-1313 GCA_964555525.1 uncultured Pirellulaceae bacterium | reverse complement strand
CACCAGCAAACATCACTTATGTCATGCGTACCATTGTGCAGGGCCGCTATCACCAGTGATGATGTATCTCTTGACCATTGCAAGACGGAATGCGAGGAAGGGGTGAGGAAGTGCGGAAAGCTCTTTCTACATGAAGTAGAGAGACAACTAAAAGAGAAGAACAGATCTGTCGCCCAATGAGTGGTGCGTTCACCTAATTCAACTCTATTCTGAAGTACAACGTGCATGCAAGCGACGTGCAGACATTTGTATGCACTGTATGTTGTTCCTGGTAGATCATGATCTACCAGGATGAACGATGGCGTCTATCCAGTCTGCTCACATCCGCAGATGGGTGCAGGGACGAGATTTTTTGTTGAAAGATGAACTCTTCAAAGTCCGGCTACATGCAAAGTTTGTTCGTTTCCAAGCAAAGTTTGTTCGTATCCAAAGTTTGTTCGTTTCCATGAGGACACCATGCTGATGGTTATGTAGGATCATAACGAGAACAAGCTATAGAGGAGCGCGCTGCAAAAGGCAGAGGGTGATGTGCGAAGGGTACGCACCAACGAGATTGAACGTGTGCGAGCATGCAAGCATGCGGTTCACATGAGGACACCATGCCGGTGGTCATGCAGGTAGCAGGCGAAAAACGTATGCTGGAAGAAGAGCGTGCTGAAGTGCAGACCATGCTGCAGAAGGCAGAGGGTGATGTGAAAAAGGCATGCATATCAGATTGACTGTGTGCGAGAATGCATGCATGCTGTTGCACCAAGACACCATGCTGGTGGTCATGCAGGTGGAACAAAAACACGAAAATTGACAAGAATTCAAAAAATTTCTGTTGAAAGAAGCACTAAAGAAGATGAAAATGTTGAGGACGGCGCTGCGTCAGGCTCATTCTGACACCGAAGAAAAAAATCGGTACGCACATGCGAGATTGACTGTGTGCGAGAATGCATGCCTGATGTTCCGGGGCACACCAAGACATCATGTTGATGGTCATGCAGGCACAGCGCGAGAGCAAACAAGTGAAGAACTCGCTGAAGATCACTTATCACATCATCGCCATAATGCTGGTGCTCACAATACTGCTGTTTGCCTCGGATTCGTTCAATGCTTGGTATAGAATTCTAGTGAAATGAGATTGATCCAGCTATGTCGGGGATCCCATGCGTACACTGTGCTCCTTCGAGCATAGCATAGCAGCGCAATTCACGAGCTGTGGTCAGTGCACTTGCACACTGCAGGAACACTCGCACGGGATAGTAGCCAGTCCTTTCGAAAGGAGAACTTCAACACACGTTAGTATTCATAATGTATAAGCCTGTTTG
>CAZKTR010000971.1:0-1315 GCA_964555525.1 uncultured Pirellulaceae bacterium | reverse complement strand
TTGCACCGGGGCGGATAGACGGACTTGTTGGCACGACAGGGCGGGTCGAGAAGCCACTTGGCGGCAGGATAGTAGGCCGAGAAGCTGAGCCACCTGCTGACGGCAATATTTTGCTGGGGTCTTCAAACAAAAGGCCAGAAGAATCATCGATCGTCTCTAACTTATGTTCGTACGTTGGTCCACGCACCACAGTTGCATTATTAATAATCGTCGCCTCACCACCAGCATTGCGGATGCGGTTTACAGTCTTGAATCTGTAGACGTTTTCCAAGCCTTCGATGACGCGTCCGAACGATACAACCTTTTCTTTTAGGTTAGGGTCCGGCCGATGTAGAATCATAAACTGTGACCCGGCGGTGTTTTCACCGTCGTTCTGCATCACCACAGTTCCCGCAAAATGGCTCCGTATATTTTCAAACTCATTGCGGATCCGGTAGCCTGGGTGAGTGGTGCCATCATTGGCCGTACAACCAGATCGAGCATAGCTGCTGGGCACGACTTGGAAGAACTCCAAGCCATCGTAATATCCTTCTTTGGTTAGCTTGATAAAGTTGGCCACTGTGTTGGGGGCTTCGTTCTCAAATAGCTCGATCAACACATCACCGTGAGTCGTCTCCAGCTTCACCCGTGGCAAATTATCGACTCTCGCCTCTTCTGTTCGTATCGATTCTTCTTTCTTCCAATCTTCAACCGTTGTCTCAAAGGTCTCTCGCAAATTGGGATCCAGCCCAATATCCATGTTCTCTAATCGCGTAAGAAATTGTTCGGCACGTTCGAATTCTTGCAAACCATAACTAGCGAGGTAGCCTTGAAAAATAACTCTGATAAACGCCTCGTCCTCGGGCGCCGGACGAACACCAGGCTCTATGCCGATGTCGCCGCCTTTAATTTCCAGAATCGCGTCTACCAAGCGAAGGCCTTCTTTGGGGTTGTACCTTGAGTTCCGTCCTCGTGGCGAAAGCTTACTGGCGAGCACTTCGAAAACTTTGGTCGCCGCGGCTCTACTGCCCGTTGGATCCGAACGAAACGCCTCTACCGCTGCCGGCTCCAGCAGCCGATTCAACTCAACGACTTCACTTTGCAATGCTAGAATCTCATTCTGGAATGCTCTTTGCTTGACCGGATCCCCAAGCGGGATGTTAATATAAAGTTGATTGATTTTGTATTCATCATCGCGAATCCGTTTGACTATTTCAGCAAAGGTTAACTGCTCCAACTCGGCCATCCAAGCAGCTCGTCGTTCCTCAAGAGTTGGCCCGTCGTTCTTAGTGGTCGAACCAGCGCCATCCTTCGTCGTCGAACCAGCGCCATCCTT
>CAZKTR010000970.1:0-1317 GCA_964555525.1 uncultured Pirellulaceae bacterium | reverse complement strand
TGGCTAAGTTTTCAGCGATCGAGCGTTTGGTTAACATGGGCAGTTGCTTGCGACATAAAAGGCTTTAGCTGGGGTTCCGCCTAAAGACGGTGCTACGAACTTTACTGACCAATCGAGGTGTCGTTGAGTTTTTCAGTTCGGTGTTTGTTTGGTCGGCGCTGTCACCGTCGCCTTCCGGCTTGTCGTTAAACTCATCAGATCGGCTAGTGCTGGAAAAAGCAGCCTTCGGTTTAACCAAACTCGTTTGTTGTGAAATGCTGTGCGGCGGTAGACGCACGATGTTTCACAAAATTGAAATGCGAAGATCAGGTGAAGCTTTGGGGTAACCCCAAAGTGTTGTCTGTTGAAACGAAGTTTCTTAAAACAACTAACTTAAACCGAAGGCTGTGGTTTGATTGGAGCAAAAGAAACCGCTGAGGTCAACTTTTTTGCGAATTCAAAATTTGCAAGATCTGTTCGTGGAACTTGCCGTTGGATCCCACTGCGTCGCCGGTGTCGATTTTGGATTCGCCGTTCCAGTCGCTGAAGCGACCGCCTGCTTCTTCGATGATCGGTTGAACCGCTGCGGCGTCCCAGACATTTAGCTCGGGGTCGACCATCGCTTCGGCTCGACCCACCGCGACCAAGTAATAACCGTAAACGTCACCCCAAGTACGGCTGAAATAAAACTGGTTGGCCAATTCAGCAAAGGCCTTGTCGGACTGACGTAGTTCAAAATCCGAAACGCTGGTCGTTAGTAGCACGCTCTTGCTAATGTCGCTTTGCTGGGAAACTTTGGCGGGAACGTGGGGTTGGTCACCTTTGAATGAAAACGCGCCGTGTCCGCGAGCGGCGTAGACGCCTTCGTCGAGGCCTGGGAAGTAGACGGAACCGATGATGGCTTCGCGAGGTTTGTCGTCGCTGATCTTTTCCACGGCGATCATGGTACCGTAGAGCGGCACGCCGGAGATGAATGATTTGGTGCCGTCGATCGGGTCGAGGATCCAGCCGAATCCTGAGGTGCCTGGTTTATCGGGGAACTCTTCGCCTTGAATCGCGTCATCGGGAAAGTGGGCTTCGATTTCTGCTCGCAAGTGCGTTTCGGCTTCGCGGTCGGCGACGGTGAGGGGTGATCCGTCTCCTTTGTAGTCGACCGAAAATTGGTCCGTTTGAAAGTACTTGAGGGTGACTTGTCCTGCAGACTTCGCGATGCGGTTGGCGAGTTCAAGTCGTTCCAAATTGGGCATGGCAGATATGGAGGGCTAGTTTGAAAAAAAACACTAAAATAAGAACACTAATTCTCACTAATGAACACTAATCAAAAACTGCACAGCTCGT
>CAZKTR010000969.1:0-1319 GCA_964555525.1 uncultured Pirellulaceae bacterium | reverse complement strand
TTAAAGAGTAAGACCTAAACCCCTATAGACATTTGCATACATTTGTTTTAGTTTTAGTTTTGGCTCAGCCCCCCGGCTTGGGGGTCCTAGGCACAGGTTCGCATGGAAGCTTACAGCTACAATACAGTGACGACCTTTACGGATGAAGGCGTGTACTATTTTTCCGACATGGAAGGTAAGTATCATGCTAGTGTTAAGCCGCAAAGAAGAGCAAAAAATTCTCTTTCCCGCTCTTGGGATTAGCTTAGAAATCCTCCACATAAAAGGCTCAACGGTGCGAGTTGGCATCGACGCCCCGATGGAAGTTCGGATTTTGCGAGACGAATTGGTCGATGGCGGAACGATTGACGATCACGTAAATCGATTGCCCCGCGAACTACGACACGAATTTCGAAACGAGCTTAACTCAATTAGTATTGCAAGCCATTTGTTTAAGCAAGAAATGGAATCCGGGAATTTTGATGACGCTGCACTGACGTTTGATAAGCTTGTCCAACGCTTGGAACGTATCAGCAAGTCCAAGTTGTTGGCAAGTAAACTGCCTTCTCTTTCTTTGTCTTCTCCTTCTGTAACGGCGATCAAACCTCTGCGAGCCTTGGTAGTGGAAGACGACGCCAATGAGCGTGAACTGTTGGCGGGCTTTTTACGTCTACAGGGCTATCAAGTAGATACCGCTGCCGATGGCCAAGAAGCATTTGAGTACTTGCAGGCCAACGTGGACACCGAAATCGTCTTAGTAGACATGCGCATGCCGCGCTGCGACGGGCCAACTGCCATTCGTCGCATTCGAGAAAATCGAAATCTTGACCAGGTCAAAATTTTTGCGATCAGCGGATCACCACCAGAAGAAAATCAATCCGCCAGCGAAGATGTCAATGGTTGGTTCATGAAACCTCTGAACCCCCAACTGCTAATCGAATCACTGCCAAGCATCAATTAGTCTAGCGGTCTGACCAAACTGAATTGAATCGTAGCTGGAATCGCCAGACTTCAGGATTCCCGAATTGTCAAAGAGACCGAGTTCGCTCGTTCCAAGGCTCTGCCTTGGAACGCACTGCATTTGTGGCTCTGCCGCGTCCCGCCGCATTTCCGCTTTTTACGCGGCCTCTCCCGCCAAAAGCCGATCCAGCTACTTCAATTTGGACGATGATAAGAACAGACCAGGACCGCTGCGCCTACAGGTGTTAAGCTACTTGCTTAAACGCTGCTTAATCAACTCTGCGATCTTTGTTCGTCGCTCATTGGCCTCTCGAACTAGAATTTTCTGAGACTCCCTCGCTCGATCGACCATCTCCTGCGTCCCCGCAATCGAGCGAAAT
>CAZKTR010000968.1:0-1320 GCA_964555525.1 uncultured Pirellulaceae bacterium | reverse complement strand
ATGTGGAACGGTTATCGCGAGCGTTTTGGATTGCGGGGCAAAGTGATGTCCACTAGCCGCGTTCAGAAGGACCTTCTAAACGAGCGGCGTTATCGCTTGGTGCTGATCGACGAAAGCCACAACCTGCGCAACCGCGACGGCAAACGCTTCACCGCGATACAAGATTATATCGAAGCCAACGATAGCAAAGTCGTACTTTTAACCGCCACGCCCTACAACAAAAACTACGTCGATCTTTCCAATCAACTGCGATTGTTCCTAAAAGAAGACGCCGACATTGGCATTCGCCCTGAAGAGTACATCCGCCAAATTGGCGAAACCGAATTTATCCGCCGCCACCAATGCAGCCCAAAATCACTTGCCGCGTTTGAAAAAAGCGAAGAAGCCGACGATTGGCGCGAACTAATGCGACTGTACATGGTTCGACGTACTCGTACGTTCGTCAAACAGAACTACGCCGACGTTGATTGCCACCAATGCAACACACGCGTTATCGCCAGCGAAGCAAAATGCTCTTCATGCGGATCTTTACGCAATGGAACTGAACGACCGTTCCTCACATTCAGCGACGGAACTCGCGCACCGTTTCCAACACGCGTTCCTAAAACTGTCAAATTCCAGCTCAACGACGACGACCCCAACGATCAATACGCTTCACTCTACTCTGATGCCGTTGTTAGGCGAATCAACCGGCTGGAGCTACCACGATATGGGCTGGGCAACTACATTCACGAAACCCCATCCAAGCCGCCCAAGCCATCCGAATCTCGTATCATCAGCGACCTGTCCCGCGCCGGCAAACGGCTGATGGGCTTCTGCCGCACCAACCTATTCAAGCGATTGGAGAGCAGCGGTTTGGCGTTCGTGCAGTCAATCGAGCGACACATTCTTCGGAACTTCGTTTATCTTTATGCGTTGGAGAACAAGTTGGAGGTTCCGATCGGTTCCCAAGACGCCGCGTTACTTGACGCCAGTTTTAATGACGACGAAGAACTAACGCTGTTCGAGGAAGAACCCAACAACTCGCAATCCAGAAGCAATAGCGAAAGCGCCACCGACGACGCGGCACGAAACGCCCCCGACTACGCTCAGGCTGCGGAATCGGTTTACGGATTGTACGCCAACCGTTACGCCCGCCGGTTTCGCTGGTTGCCCGCGGCACGCTTTGTTCCTGAACTGATTCGTGACCTTCGCAAAGACGCCGAATCACTGATCGGACTGCTTGAAGAATGTGGATCTTGGAAATCAGAACTGGACTCGAAACTAAACGCGCTTCATCAGTTGGTTTCGAAAAAACATTTTGCGGACAAAGTCCTCGTC
>CAZKTR010000967.1:0-1321 GCA_964555525.1 uncultured Pirellulaceae bacterium | reverse complement strand
GCTTCTTTGGCGTTCCATGCGCGGCGAAAGTATGGGCAAGTTGCAACACTCATTGCTTGAACGTTCCAACGTTGTTGGCGAGACGATTCTTAGACGACCGCTTGCGGGTCGTCCGCTACGACTGGATAGCACCGAAGTTCCCAGTCGACGATTCCACCATCGAGATTGATAACGTTCGTGACCCCTTTGGCCCGGGCAATGCTGCACGCGACCGCAGAACGTGCTCCGGTGCGGCACAGGAAGACAATGGGTTTATCACTGGGCAAGTCGGTAACATCGTTCATCATGCTGCCAAGGAACGAATAAGTTGACTGCGGCACATGCCCTTCGTTCCACTCGGCCTGTCGACGCACATCGACCAAGTAAACATCGCCGTTCTTGAATTGATCGACAACGTCTTCCGGCGTTTTGAATTCGTACGACTCGGTTGCCAAACCGGCGTTGGCGACCTCATCACTATCAAAATATCCAGCGATGTTGTCCACTCCGATTTCCCGGAGAACGCGGAGGGATTCGGTAAGTGTGCCCGATTCGGCAATCAGGTAGAGCGGTTTTTCGTAATCGATAAACCAGCCGCCGTCACGAGCGATGTACTTGGTTGGAATATTGATCGTTCCAACAACATGATTTTTCGCATAGTCTTGGGCTGCACGTGCATCCAACACCATTTGTTTGCCGATCGTGTCTGCCAGTTCAGCAACATCGATTTTTTGTGGCTCGCCTTTGTCGCCTAGCACTCCGGGACCATGCTTGTTGACATGCTTCATGACCGCAAAGTAGGGAGGCGCTTCTGGTTGGTTTTCTAGGATGTATTCGACAAATGCATCTTCGGTGTCAAACTGCAACGCTTCGTTGAACTGTTTTTCGTAGCCAACGGTACTAGATGGAATTGCGCCGAGGCCTTTGCCGCAGGCACTTCCTGCCCCGTGTGAAGGCCAAACTTGTAGGTAGTCCGGTAGCTTCCTGAATTTTTGAATCGAACGATAGAGGGCGCGGGCACCAGGATCAGCCGATCCCGCTTGACCTGCGACTTCTTCCAGCAAGTCCGGGCGTCCAGTCGATCCCACGAATACGAAATCGCCCGTGAACAGGCCCATCGGCTTATCCGCACCGCCCCCGGTATCGGTCAGCACGAAAGAGATGCTTTCGGGTGTGTGCCCTGGTGTGTGCATGACTTTGAACTTGATGTTTCCGACTGAGAATTCACTTCCGTCGTTGACCAACATATGGTCGTACTTAGTGACATAGGTGTATTTCCAATCCGCCGGCCCTTCATCGGAGACGTAGATTTTGGCCCCAATTCTTTCGGCAACTTCACGAC
>CAZKTR010000966.1:0-1322 GCA_964555525.1 uncultured Pirellulaceae bacterium | reverse complement strand
TAAGAGTGACTCGCTCCATTGCTGTTAATCCAGAAGTAGCCGAGCGAAGTTGGAGGTTCCGGTTTATCTCTTCAACAAAACCGCGATGTAACATCGGAACATCAAAGTTGTCTGTCGTAAACAGCCGAGTGTTCTCAGTAAGCAAGCTAGAAAGTCGATCGGGGAGTATGCGAGAGTCAATATCGTTTGGTCGCAGGATTCTCTCTAGCTCTTGCAACGTGAAAGGAGTGTCACCAGCGGCCGTGCTACTTAAAGACATCTCATAAGGGTTGCCGTCAAATTCGGTAGCGTAACCGTCGACCGCCATTGTTGTGAGCATGTCGATTTGCGGCAAACCGTTGATGAAATCTGGAAAGTTGGGGTCACTGAAATCGTCAAAGCCTGCATTGGCAGTCAGTGGTGATCCAAGTAGAAAGCGACCATGGATGTCCATTGCGCTACTACCATAATGTCCGCCAACGGTGCCAAAGACGTCACCGCCAGGATTGATTGGCTGCAACGGATGGCCAAAGTGTTTAGCTCGTGACCGGAACGGATCATTGGGCATCATGGGATTACCGGCGTCCCCTGGAAGTCCGTCAGGGCCGTAACGTCCATCTAAAATTCTATTTAAAGCGGATCGGCCTAAGGCACCTAGCAAATTGATTTCCGGTGGCCCCATGCCCAGTCCTCTGGGTAGTGTCGGTGGGGGCCCAGCAGCGCCGTTGGATCCTGCAAATACGTGCGTTTGATCCGTAAAGCCATTGCCAGTAGGATCCAAATGCGTGCGATTACTATGGGCGTTTACGTTTAGCAAACCATCCAAGTCTCTGATATGGATTGCGAAGAGCGGTCGGAAACGTTGGCCTTGGGCATTGGTAACGATCGGCATCCCAAGGTCCATCCAGAACGAATCAGGTTCGCCATCGCCGTCGGTGTCCACATCAGGTTGTCCATCACTGCCTTCGTCAAATGCGTGGAAGGGTGTCGTACTACTAAGAGGGGAAAAGCTTGGGATTAATACCCCGTTACTAGTAAATCCAGACAGGAATGGAGTTGCGATATCCGCAGCATCCCAAGCTTCATTGACCGAGTTTGACGAGTTGAGGTAAGTCGCAATCAGCGCTGCATGCGACTGCCCAACTCGATTTGTGCGCAGAGATTCGGTGGTGAGCCTTAAGGGGAGTAGCGGATTGCCACTTCCGTCAACAGCCACTGCCGCTCCCACGCCACTAAAATCGCGACCATTGATAATAACTTCAGAACCTGCTAACAGAGTTCCAATTTGCGCCGGGTCAAAATCGATAACGTCGCCACTGACCGAAGTAGTAGGAATGCGGAAT
>CAZKTR010000965.1:0-1325 GCA_964555525.1 uncultured Pirellulaceae bacterium | reverse complement strand
AACCGCGTCGTTGAACATCCTAGTGCCTACCGCTAAAATGCGGAGCTAACTCAAGGAAAGAAACTACGTGGCCCTAGAAACCAACAAAATCCATCAAGGCGATTGCGTCGAAAATCTAAAGCGAGTGGAAACGGGTTCAGTTGACTTGATCTTTGCCGACCCACCATTCAACATTGGCTATAAGTACGATGTTTACGACGATCGGCAACAAGCCGAAGACTACCTCGCTTGGTGCGGGCAATGGATCCAAGGGTGCTACCAGGCTCTCAAGCCAACAGGCACGTTTTGGTTGGCGATCGGTGATGAGTTTGCGGCGGAGCTAAAAATCGAAGCGCAGAAGGCTGGCTTCCATTGTCGTAGTTGGGTGATCTGGTACTACACCTTTGGCGTCAATTGCGTCAACGGATTCACTCGCTCACACACGCACATTTTTCATTTTGTAAAAGACAAGAAAAAGTTCACCTTCAATCGAACCAACCCGCAGATCCGCGTGCCCTCAGCGCGGCAACTTGTTTACGGGGACAATCGAGCCAACCCAGCAGGGCGACTTCCGGACAACACTTGGATCCTCCGCCCACAAGACGCGCCGACGAGCTTTGGCACTGGCCACGATACTTGGTACTTCGCTCGCGTCGCAGGTACCTTTAAAGAACGCGAAGGCTTTCACGGTTGCCAGATGCCCGAGCAACTACTGGCCCGGATCATCCGCTCCACCAGCAACCCACAAGAACTCGTGCTCGACCCCTTTGGTGGTAGCGGCACAACGATGTGCGTCGCGAAAAAACTAGGCCGACAATTCATCGGACTAGAACTCTCCGAAGAGTACGTTAAGTACATCAACGAGCGGATTGAACGGATCCAAGTTGGCGATCCCATCAACGGCCCCGAAGACCCCATCTCTAGCGCACCGACCACCAAGAGCGGCCGCCAAGTCAAGAAACCCTTCAACGACAAGGTTCGACAAACCGTTCAAGAACTTTTCAAAGAGAACAGCGATGGTTACCCGGCCGAGTATCTCTTTTGCGATCAAGCCTTAGCAGATGCATTTTATAAAGGTTGCCGCGAACAAAAACTTGGCGGCAATGCAACAGTTTGGAATCGCTACCTACTGGAACTCTACGCCGCCGGCGAGCTGGCCAAACCCAGCAAAGCGATGCCGCAGCTAACCGCCCAGCAACTAGAAGCCGCGCGGCCGGGGGCTGAAGCGGCTTGGCGACTACTCGCGATTGATTTCCAGCAAACCCTTCAACAAATTTTAACCGCACCTAAAATCGCCGCTGAATTTGACCGACTGGCGTTGGCCTATGGCGACAAATCCGTCTCAC
>CAZKTR010000964.1:0-1329 GCA_964555525.1 uncultured Pirellulaceae bacterium | reverse complement strand
TAGTCGACGATACGATCCTCGAAATGGCTTGGGCGCGAGTCAAAGCCAACCGAGGTAAGACAGTTTGGGGACAACGACAGTTTGGGGACAACCACAAAGTTAAACTAGGCAAAAATCGCTCGAAAACCAACGGTGTCAAACTGAGCAAGATGGCTTCGGGTTTGTGGTTGTCCCTCAGGTACTATGGCTTACTCAGTTATTTCAGGCATCGAGTAACTAACGCAACTGCAGAAGGATTCAACAGCAGGATCCAATCCATCAAGTCCGCCGCCAGGGGATTTCGAAATTTCCAAAACTACCGCTTGAGAATTTTGTTCTACTGCCGAAAGCTCGATTTGATGCCTAAAACTAGCCACTAAATTCCCCGAAGAACCAATGCTTATTTGTTATACCGCGTTGAGTCAATGCTTGATCGGAATGCGAAACGTGGATGGAGGAACACGCCCGGCAGGGCAATTATCGAACGACAGTTCCACGACTGCAACGTCGCGCGACTCAGCGGGCACTCGTACCGAGCACATGAATGACGCGCCTCAGCAAAAACCATCGAACACAATCTCTTCCGGGGGATCGGTTTGGTCACCGTACCAAATTTTGAGTTTCGGACGTTCTGCATCATCAAACGCGTATTTGTCTCGGTCGCCAATAGGCGAAGTAAGAATTAGCGCCCCAGTGGTTGGAGAATCGTTCGTATTGCATGTGCCAATTGAAATCTTGATTAGGTTTGATTCGCCTGCAATCAATTCAAATTCTTGCGGAAAAGGGGAAAACGAAAGTGGCCCCAATAGGTGGCAGGTCTCAACGCTTTCACGATTAAGCGACATCGTGACGGTGCCCATTTGCCAAACGCTTGAATTCTGGGTGGATTGAATGTTCACGTCGAGCAACTGTGGTAAGTTAGATGACACTGCATCAGGAACAATCGCCACCGAAACGTTCTCCAGTGCAAACTCTTCGCCGCCGGCCCCAGATGGAATGTTGACCTTGCCATCGGGCGCAACCATCTCGCTGCCCTGTGGGATTCCGTCCGAGTTGGCATCGTAAAACACATCAATGCCGACGGAAATGAATGAAATCTCAGTGTTGTCGCCAATTCGAAATGCTCCGTACCAGTGATCGACAGAACGTTGCTGGTAGAGAAGTACCGCAAAGCTGGCAAGCAGAATTGCGAAGATGAGTATGAAGATTCGTTTCATTTTGATTTAGCGGGATAACGTTTAGCGTAACCGGGTGGCGACGGTTGACGTTGATTTCAAATTCGGCGTGAATCGCCACTTCGGTTCAACGTATTGTTCAAGTAAGCCGCTATCGCGGCGAAGCTTTGGGACT
>CAZKTR010000963.1:0-1329 GCA_964555525.1 uncultured Pirellulaceae bacterium | reverse complement strand
AATCCATCGGCTCGCCTTCGCTTACCATGAAGTTACTGGTTCCAAACAATCCCCAGGGATCAGTAACAGCACCGAACATCACGCCGTAACCGACGGCCCAGAAAACCAAAGCACCGAAACACATGTCGGTGTAGTTCTTCATGATTACGTTGATCGAGTTTTTACTACGTACCATGCCACTTTCGAGCATCGCAAAGCCGGCTTGCATAAAAAATACCAACGCCGCACAAATTGCGACCCAAAGCAAGTTCATATTGCCTTGCAGGTTTTCGGCAACCAACTCAATGTTTGTAGGATCCATCGTAATGACTCTCAAATAGTTTCTAAGGGATTTTGTTCGATAAGGCTGCGGTTCGAGGGAGCAGCAACGAAGAAAGCTAGGATTAAGTAAGGTGAAGTAAAGAAATTTCTGTCAGTTTCTTCAATATTTTGCGTTTTCTTGCCCCAGCAATAACACGTTGAAACACTAAAAAACGTTACGACCCGTCCCCAAAATCAAAGACCAGTCCCTTCAAAGGAGCACTTATCGCTAAACCGAAACGTTCACAAACCAGAACGATAGCGCAAAAATCCAATCCCATCAGCGAAACACTAAACGTCATTATCTGCAGATTACGTCCAACCTCCGGCAATGCCATCCTCTGCCCAAGGTCACACTTATATAGATCGCAACCCAGCCGTTCCGAACCGATCGCCAAAACCACCGCCGCATGCCCTTCGGCCGCCTCGCGCAGATTGGTAATGGCGGCTTTAGCCGAAAGGTGGCGACAGTTGCCTCCGGCCTGTCTTACACGGAGGCAGAATGGTAACACTTTTTATTGTCACGGCAGTCAGAATTAACAACCGCGAAATACGCGAAAAAAACGAAAGTCAGGGGCGAGGTTTAAGGATATCGGGTTCAACAAATTTAAGTTGATTAGTTTTCGCATATTTCGTTTCTTTCGCGGTTGTAAAAAACTGCAATGAATCACTGCCCTGGCTCTTTTGTCCTAATGAGTACTGATGTTGCTCGGCCGGGCGCGTAAGACCGGCTGGAAGCCTTTTTATACCCCACATCTCTGGTCAGTCCGATTCAGCCCTGAACTTGATAGCAAAGGGGGCTTGCCGATATTCCTCCCCGAAGGACTTTTACCGCAGTTTGTTGAAGACCAGCCTCTGCGTCTTTGTGGCTCTGCGTGCGAAAAAATTCTTCTCAGCATCGCTTTCCAAGTGATAAGTGAAAGTCTCACGCGGAGTCGCAGAGATTTCAGACCGAAGTGGGCAACGCCTGGTTAATGCTTCACGAAGTGCGTGGGCACGACACGGTTGGATTACCCCAGCGGGGTTTAC
>CAZKTR010000962.1:419-1335 GCA_964555525.1 uncultured Pirellulaceae bacterium | reverse complement strand
CCTTCATTTGTCTCTGCCATCGAACCACGTCGAAGCCTGCTCAGTTCCTTGTCAGGCTATTCCGAAACCGCTGTCGATGCTATCTTTTGCTTTTACACCACCCAAACGAGACAATGGCCAGCAGTCCGAATTGGAGTTCCCATGAAAACTATACAATACGGAAATGAGACAATCGAATGCTTCCAAGAAGCCGACATTAAGGATGAAAAGTTTGTAGAGATTTGCCAGCAAGCTAGACGACTTTGGGATCGGCTGGCAGACGAATACGTCGCTAAATCTGGGCGGATGGGGACGATGGTTATCGGTGCTGGCTTCACCGTTTGGTATCTTCCGCCGCGTTGCCGCAAACCTCGACTCCGAATGATCCTTCGTTCGCCGAGAAAACATCAGGCTTCATCAACATGGGAGTCCTCAAGGGGCGAAATCAAACAATTCTTTATTAGCAACGGAATCGACGTGCAATATGAGTGGGGTTACGCGGACTAATTCTCCGACAGTCCATCGTCTTTATCTTTCGTCGAGTCGTCCAAAGCCTTGTTGATCCAGTCAATCCAAGACTGTTGATGTGGGGTAAGCCAGCCTCGCTGGCTGAGCCTTTGCCAGATTTCTTTCCCTTCGGACAGGAGACTGAACGCGTGAGTTTCATCAACTTGTGGCAGATTGCACAGACCGACAAGCAAACCACTTAGGCTTTCCGGGGTTTCTCCAAACAGCTCCACGATACGGCGGCGAATGGCGAGACTATCTTTGAATAGCTTGAGGGCCTCGACTCGATTGCCTTCGGCGAGTTCCACATCTCCAACGTTGTTTTGCGAGAAGCAAACACCGCTTAGGCTTTCCGGGGTTTCTCCAAACTTATCGACGATACGGCGGCGAATGGCGAGACTATCTTTGAATAGCTTGAGGGCCTCGACTC
>CAZKTR010000962.1:0-319 GCA_964555525.1 uncultured Pirellulaceae bacterium | reverse complement strand
GATTACCTTCGGCGAGTTCCACATTTCCAACGTTGTTTTGCGAGACGCTAACATCTCGGAGGCTCTGGGGGGTTTCTCCAAACAGCTCCACGATACGGCGGTCAATTACGAGACTCTCTCGGTAGAGCTTGTGGGCCTCGCCTCGATTACCCTCCGCAAGTTCCACATCTCCAACTCTTTTCTGCGAGACGCTTACATCTCGGAGGCTCTGGGGGGTTTCTCCAAACAGCTCCACGATACGGCGGCGAATGGCAAGACTCTCTTTGAATAGCTTGAGGGCCTCGACTCGATTACCTTCGGCGAGTTCCACATCTCCAAC
>CAZKTR010000961.1:0-1338 GCA_964555525.1 uncultured Pirellulaceae bacterium | reverse complement strand
AGGTCGATGATGCGTTGTAATTTTTCGCGGCGTGGGTCTTCGTTGGACGGTGCGACGTCGTTCATGGTCAGGATTGTTTGATGAAAGATGCGTTAAAGTTTCAAAGCGGGGATTCTAACGCTTTTGGGGCGAAGTAACCATGGGAAATGGAAGGTCTAACACCACATGTAGATTTTCTTGTTTATTTGACATGGCACTTTTGGCCTGCGACAATGCCGAGAGATACCGCTTAGGTTCAGGCGGCATAGATTCTTTAGCTGACTGAGATTCATTCTCTCGATTGCAACGTACTTATCAGGATATGGAAGATGTTCAAAAGCTTTACCCGTATAACCTTGTTAGTTTACTTGACCTTTATGGTGGCTGACGGCGCTTTCGCTGATGACGATGATGTACTGGACATTGACCCAGCAAAGCCAAATCAGTCTCTGTTGCACGTATGCAAAATCGACGGTACACCTATCAGGCCGCTAGTCGCTGACAAGGAGTTCCGACACAAGTTCGATCGGCAAGGTTCGCCCGATGTTTCTGCAGATGGAAAACTGGTTGCCTTTGACGCTTGGGCTGCGGATGAAGGGTTCGCGTGGCAAGA
Source organism: uncultured Pirellulaceae bacterium (assembly GCA_964555525.1). Lineage (GTDB taxonomy): Bacteria > Planctomycetota > Planctomycetia > Pirellulales > Pirellulaceae > Mariniblastus. Next base: position 746 of record CAZKTR010000961.1, on the reverse strand, counting down.
AGGACGTATTTGCATTGTTAATATTGATGGGACCAATGCGAAGGATATTTCCGACGGCAACATGCCTTCGTTTTCTCCAGACGGGACCAAGTTGGTTTTCGGTCGATCTGCAAAGTACGGTAAGGAAGACGGAGCAAACGGAATGTCGATGTGGATGATCGACTCCGATGGAAAGAACAAAAAGATGCTTGCTGATCAGGGCGCTTGGGGGGCGCGTTGGTCGCCAGACGGGAAGTCGATCGTGTTTTTTGGTGGTGTCGATGAGGACGGAGATCGCGTGAAGAAGTCTTGTTTGCGGCTGTACGATATAGAAACTGGTAAAGTATCGAATGTGTTTTCGCCCAAGGAATCGCCCTTCTCTAAGCTGAATTTTTTCTTTAAGTGGATCAAGGGAAAAAAACGTACTGTCGCATTCGGTGGTCAACTCAAGCTCGGTCAAGCTTCTGCCATTGCGACGATTGATGTAGATAAAGGTCGAGAATCTCTTTTGTTTATTGAGCTGGGAGCGAAAGGGGCAGCGCTGAGCGGTCAGTCGTTTGCTTGGCACCCTCACGATGAAACGCTCTTGGGGGCGAAGTATATAGACGGAAAGCCCAGTCTAGTGTCCGTCGCGACAACGGAAGCCGAATCGGAAACGGAAAGGTTGTTTGAAGGGATCCCCAAGAATGTCTCCGCACATGACCCGACTTACACGCCAGACGCTAAAAACATCATCGTGTCGTTCAGGCCGTATTAGGTGCCTGGCG
>CAZKTR010000960.1:0-1343 GCA_964555525.1 uncultured Pirellulaceae bacterium | reverse complement strand
TGGATGCGGGTTTGTGCTGTTTGTGGACGACGGCCTAATTGGTACACTGGAGTGTCATCTATGGGGCGACGGGGCACTACCTAAGGACCCTCGATACACTAGGCTTTACTACGTTCATCAGCCAAATCCTCCTGGGATCACGGAAACGAAACAACGTAACATGGAAGCCGTCACCGCAATGCTCGTCAAATAGCAAAACGACGTACTCGCAGGCGGGCTTGTGCGTGTTTTCGAAGCGAAACCGACTGTCCCGACTCGTCTATCGTAGCCGTTATCCCTTGGTAAATGGAGTAGCCAAATGAATGATCCGAATCAAATGATCAACCGTCCAAAAATACGTTGGCGCATTCAACTCTCAAACCTTTTACTATTAGTGACTATATTCGCCATTCTTGCCGCTTGGTTCGTCGACCATCGAAAGCTTCGCGCTCAAATCGAACCGCCTGAAAGCAAAACTGTCTTTGTGTACCACCTTGCGAATGCCTCGCCAGACCGTGTGATTGGAGAACTGTCACGTCTTTACCCAGCACAGCTGTTTATACCTGGTGCTAAAGCCAAACCGTCCGGCATGACAAAAAGCGAACAAGACAAAACCGTGACTGCTGCGACCGATGTTTCACTTCGAGAACAGGTCGGGATATTAATCGAGCATTTTGACCGAACTGGCACTGACTTGACTGACGACCCTAAGGTCGCCGACGATTTTTAACTCAATGCTGATCCGGCACTTCGACAGCATGTTTCTCGCTTACGGAATCCAAAGTGAATGATCGCTCGTTCGGACTCGGTGATTGGCGGCGTTATCCGTCCACGCATACAAACCATCAGATCTGCGTTGATGCTAAACTTTTCCATCCGTGCGATGTTCTTTACAACTGCCTACTTAATGGCAGTGTTGATTTGTCTGCTTTCTCTTGATGATGAGATGCGATTGGCAGCGATTTCCCCGGGAATCGTTGGCTGCTTTTCGGCCGGCTTGATCACTGCAGCGACTTTTCTTGTTTGCTCCCGCTCAGACTGGAAATCCGCTTGGCCTCTCCTGACGCTAGGTTGGCTTGTTGCTTGCGTTGATATAAACGTCGGCGTCTACAACAGCTTTTTCGTTATTTCCAGCGGCTCCCCCGGAGGGTTGAACATGATTCATCAGCGCGGATTCAACACTTCTATGGTTTCTGGAATTGCACTTCCACTTTTCTTCACACTACCCATCCTTTATCCATTAATTTATGGTCACCGAAATCAACTCAAACCATTTTCTTTTGCAAAGCTCATGCCACTGTTACTGGCGATCACTGACACGCTGTTGATTTGGCTACTCGCGTCGTTTACTTGCGGCACTTGGG
>CAZKTR010000959.1:0-1344 GCA_964555525.1 uncultured Pirellulaceae bacterium | reverse complement strand
TTGGTTCAAAACTAACCATGAAGTACCCAGCCGTTCACATGATGGAACCTGGTGCTCGTGGCGAGATCCTTTCGATCGCGTTCTCAAGTGCTGGCCAACATCAGGACGCCGGAGCCAAACTGGTTCACAGTGCTCCCAACACCACCGGTACGATCATCAGCAAATCGATCTCCAAAAACGGCGGCCGCAGTAGCTACCGTGGTTTGGCTAAAGTCGACGAAGGTGCGACCGGATCAAAGTGCTCGGTTGTTTGTGACGCGTTGATCTTGGACCCAGAAAGCCGCAGTGACACTTACCCGTACATCGAAATCGCCGAACAGGACGTTTCGATCGGTCACGAAGCCAGCGTATCGCGAATCGGTGAAGAGCAAATGTTCTACCTGATGTCGCGTGGGCTCTCCGAAGCCGAAGCCAGCACGATGATCGTGAACGGTTTTATCGAGCCGCTAGTAAAAGAACTGCCGATGGAATACGCCGTCGAAATGAACCGCTTGATCCAACTACAAATGGAAGGCTCGGTTGGCTAACCATTCGGTTCGCCCCAAGCCCAAGCATTCAAACAAATCCAAGACACCCAATCTAGTAACAGTATTCAATGACAACCACTGTGGAAAAACAACAACCCGCCACCGCGGACGGCTTCAAGGCATTCTTGGAGTCTCGCAACGAACCCGCTTGGCTCACCGACATTCGCAAGTCTGCTTGGCAACGATTTGAAACGCTACCTTGGCCAACCACTCGCGACGAAGAGTGGATGCGAACAGACATCAGGATGTTCAAACTGGACAAGTTCGGTTTACCAACCAATGCTAGTGGCGTCGAAGTCCCTCCTCCAGTACTCAACGCTGGCGTCGAACTTGGTGGTTCAGCAGCTTGCGTCGACGGCATCACGATTCGCGATGCGAATCTGGACGATGACTTGGCGGCCAAAGGCGTAGTATTTGGCAACATCAGCACCTTGCTGGCCGAACACGGTGAATTGATTCAGAAGTACTTGTTCCAGTTGGTTAAAGGAGACGAAGATCGTTTCGCCGCTTTGCACCAAGCTGCGTTCTCTTCGGGAACTTTCTTGTACGTGCCTCGTAACGTGGTGGTTGAAAAGCCGATTCACTTGTTCGCTGGCCTCAGCGATGGCGGCTCGGATCTTTCTCACACCGTGATTGTTCTCGAAGAAGGTGCCGAAGCGACCGTGCTTGCGGAATCTCTTTCGGACGAAAACGCGACTGGCTTCCACAACGGCGGTATCGAAATCTTCGTCGGTGCTCGAGCCAACTTGCGATACGTGAACTTGCAAGACTGGAGTCAAAAGGTTTGGCACTTCGCTCACCAAAAAGCAACCGTTGC
>CAZKTR010000958.1:0-1345 GCA_964555525.1 uncultured Pirellulaceae bacterium | reverse complement strand
TATTTGTCCAGTATTACCTATGCTATATAATGTTGCTACTGCGTCTCGGTGCTCCGGTTCCTCTTATCGTTGCGGATCGATATCACAATCGATATCACCGCTGCTGTCCTTCAGCCCCCCACACCATACCGTGCCTCGATATCACAGCATGATGTAGCTATCATCCATCCAAACAGGATATGCGATCTGCAGAGGTATTGATGCTGACAGGAGCGAGTTCCAATGCCATTCTCACATGTGCACACTGGTGCTCTTCCAACCACTGGAGAACACCAGCTACTACATGCTGCGACGGAACCAGTATCCACTTTGGGATCACACATAGCAGCGAGAATGTATGGCCATCATGTGCAGATCCTTGGACCAAACTTGGTATTCATGCACTGCTACAGTTTTATTTCAGCACTGTTTCAACTGAATTGGGCGCCTGAATCAACGCAATCACAAGTCACCACTAGAGAAGCTAGTACTCCACAGGCCCATAGCAAGCTGTCGTTCAGCACAATAGCGCATATATGCACACAATGCCCGAGTGAAGTCTGCGTCAGTCAACTGCCCCTCTCAGAAGTACTCGGCACGTGCCGGGCCATGGTGCTAGGTCGCAGCAACCTGCCAGCGTTCCTTCGCTCGCATCCTAGCCTCAAAAAAAAGAAAACGGTATGAGCACTTCTCTAGTACAGTACGAGATGTCTTGCATGCTACCGATAGCCGTTGTCTGGTAACACAGGAAGAAGGACTAGGTGCAGCGTGTGCATTGTTGGAAGGGGTGGACGTCACCAGTTCGCGTACAACGGACCTCTGCTGGTCACTATGAGACCTGAATGAAACGCCGAGGAACAGTATTACATATTAAGGAATCTGTGTACCGATTGATAGGTGTACTGTTGCCATATCGTGACTTGCAGGCCGCTTCAACTGGTGCAAGCATCGAGGCGACGCCCGGGAATGGCCATTCCAGTTGACGCCGTCTCTCTAAGAACTCGAGAACGATATCACACCAGCCTTGCTTCACATATGATTCAAAGTATCCGTTCGTCTTGATGTATGCTTTCCTGGTGTTCAACGGAACCACAGAGTGAGAGAGTTTTCTGAATGACTGGGCTTGTGGTGATTGCAGGACCTTCGGGCAGCACCAGGTGCTACGCGTGAGCAGCTATGTGGCTCGTACGCTCGAATCTGCCAGTCGACATCTTTGTGGCCGCTGCTGTGGTCGCGTGCATAGCGGGGCGAAGCATCCAGAAACGTAGACGTGACAGGGCAGCGAGGCATTGGAACCACACCATCGGCACTTCGAGCTCTCGAAGCGGTACGAACACACAGAGAACATGCAATAGGCGCCATACAG
>CAZKTR010000957.1:0-1347 GCA_964555525.1 uncultured Pirellulaceae bacterium | reverse complement strand
CAACACGCTTTGTTTTGCACCCCAAATCGAATTCGCCGTCGGACGGTGACGGCGAGTATCGGCTTGGTCCAAAATATCGTCGTGAACCAAAGTCGCCGTGTGGATCATCTCCAGAGCAGCAGCCAGCTGAAAATGTGCCGGCGTTAGTTCGCCAACGGCCGCACCAGAGAGCAACAAAAACACCGGCCGGATTCGTTTGCCGCCAAGCAGCCAACTGTGTTCAAGCAATTGGTCGACAAAGGGAGTATCACTGCGCAGTTCCGTCTGCAGAATCGTTTCAACCTGCTCAAGCTCAGCAGCGATCGGTGCGTATACCGGCCCCAAGCTCGACACATTTGACGCCTTGGGCTGCGTCTGCAATTGCGCTGGCTGCAATGAACTCAGGTCATCGGCAGTTCTGCTCACGTCTTCATCCTGTAAAAATCGCATTCAAAAAATGGCTCATCAACCGACCAACCATCAAATCTGTTTGGGTTATCCTTTGGCTACCGGAACCGATCCGTCGGCCAGCTTCGAGTCTCTGCAAAAATCGCCGCTCTTCCCACCCGACTTTTGTTCCAGCTGAATGTTAGTGACTCGCATCGAACGGTCAACGCTTTTGCACATATCGTAAACCGTAAGGCAAGCAATCGACACCGCCGTAAAGGCTTCCATCTCCACCCCCGTCTTTTGTTCGGCAACCACGGTCGCCGAAACCACTAAAGTTGCGGCTTCACTATCGACACCGGCATTTTGAGAGTCAGAAGCAGCAAAAGCTAACTTCAAATCAACCGAATCCAATGCAATCGGATGGCACAGCGGAATCAAATCGCTGGTTCGTTTGGACGCCATAATGCCGGCCAATCGAGCAACTTCGATGACGTCACCTTTGCCAAATTCACGCTTCGCGATCAAGTCAGCCGTGGACTGCTTCATGACGACTTGTCCCGACACCACTGCGACACGATGAGTGGCAGTTTTGTCAGACACTGAAACCATACGAGCGGCTCCTCGGTCGTCAAAATGAGTTAACTGATCTGGCTGAGGCATGGGGTGTTGGTTGGATGAGTCGATAAGTGAAATCGAGTTTGCATCTTCTTGCTTTATAAACCGCATTTTCAACGAGGAACCAAACAAGTTAATGTGCAAAGATGAACAAATTTGGTCCACCTCTCGGGCGCAAATCGTCTGATACTAATCTCATCGTCAACGATTGTTGCTCGAACTCGCCCAAGAGGATAACAAAACGTTCATTTTCGCAATAGGATCGTTCATAGGTTTTATTCGCTAACCCCGATTCTCCTGCCATAGGCCAACATGTGTCAATTGGTCGCATGATTTCGGAAAATCCGTCTTCAATCTAAGAGA
>CAZKTR010000956.1:0-1351 GCA_964555525.1 uncultured Pirellulaceae bacterium | reverse complement strand
CCGACAGACGACGACAAAGCCAAACACACCGCGCTCCAGTGTGTCGCCTTATTGGCTCGGCACCACGGAATTGATGTCAGTGCCGACCGCCTCATTCACGACTACTCGCTGGCCAACGAAAAGCCATCGCTACGGAAGATCCTGCGAATCTGCAAAGACTCCGGTATCAAAGCGCGTCATGCTCGTATGACTTGGAAACAGCTCAGAAAATTGGGTGAAGGCTTTCCCGTGATGGCTCGCTTGGCCAACGAAAACTACGTCATCCTCGTTGGTATGCGTGACGGTCAAAACGAAGCCGGCGAAACAATCGAAGAAGTTGCTGTCTTTGACCCGCTGGCTGACCAACAACATTTCATCTATCTCCCTCGCGAGAAATTTGAATCTGCTTGGCGAGGCGAAACGATCCTCGCCAAAAAAACGCACAGCATGTTCGATGCGAACCAACCCTTCAGCCTGAAGTGGTTCATTCCAGAGATTCGAAAACAATGGGTTTCGTTTTTTGATGTCGCTGTCGCTGCTTTGTTTATTCACCTGATCGCTTTGGTGGTACCGTTGTACTTCCAAATCGTGATCGACAAAGTCTTGGTCAACAGCGCGATTCAAACACTCCAGGTACTGACCATCGGTATCTGCATCGCACTTGTTTTCGATGCTCTGCTAGGATACCTGCGTAGCTACCTATTGCTGCACGCGACCAGCAAAATTGACATTCGAGTCGCCACTCGGACCTTTTCACACCTGCTCAAGCTACCAATGACGTTCTTTGAGCAATCCACCGCGGGCGTGCTGACCAAGCACATGCAGCAAACGGGACAGATCCGTGAGTTCCTAACCGGGCGTTTGTTTTTGACGCTGTTGGATTCCACTGCGTTGCTGATTTTCTTGCCAGTGCTGCTGTTTTACAGCGTGAAGCTGACCGTGGTCGTGTTGCTATTTTCACTCGCACTCGCGATCAACATCGGCGTGTTGCTCGGCCCTTACCGTCGTCGGCTGGAAGCTTTGTACGAAGCCGAAGGTAACCGACAAGCCAAACTGGTCGAGACCATTCACGGCATTCAAACCGTCAAAGCGTTATCGATGGAACCAGTCCAACGCAAGCACTGGGACCAGAGTTCTGCCGAAGCAGTTGCCATGCAGTTCAATGTCGGAAAAATCTCAATTACCGCAACGACGGTTTCCAAGCTCTTGGAAAAGCTATTAACCGTTGTGATTGTTTGGTTCGGTGCCACCTTGGTGATCGGCAAAGACATTTCCGTTGGTGAACTGGTTGCGTTTCAAATGATTGCTGGTCGAGTCACCGGCCCCTTGGTTGCGTTGGTCGGCTTGGTTCACTCGTACCAACAATGTGCAC
>CAZKTR010000955.1:0-1352 GCA_964555525.1 uncultured Pirellulaceae bacterium | reverse complement strand
GATGAGATTTTGAAGGAGTGAAACTTTTTCAGCTCTCCTCTCGAGAGCTTCGCGATAAGTTTTTGGAAAGCAACAGCCTAGACAATAGTTGTGAATGAATGTGCCGCCCTTGGCGGTTGCATTGCCCCAGCGGGGTTTTCGTTATTAGCTCAGGGCGGAAGCCCTGAGATCCGGGATGCAAAAACGTACTTGCCCCGGATGGGGTATTCGTAATTGTTTGTTTTGCGAAGGGATCCAAGGGCGGATTACGCCTGCCCCTCCGGGGCGTATGTTTTTTGGGGCGTGGTTCTCAGGGCTTCCGCCCTGAGCTAATAACGGGTACTCCTCCGGAGTGAATACGGTTTTACCGGACAGACATTTCACCAAGCGAAGATGTTTCATCCGGTCAATCACTGTCGAAAAGCTATTCTGCGGCGGCGGTTTCGTTACAATAAAAATTCGTTATGAACAACTTTATGGACAATCAAGTGGAAGGGGTTTGGCATGGCTCACACCAATTTGCAGGTTCATTTTGTTTGGAGTACGAAGGACCGACGACCGTTAATCACGGAAGATTTCCAAGAAGATCTCTACGCTTACATCGGCGGCATTCTTCGAAAACGAAAGCATGTTCTGTTGGCTGCAGGTGGGATTGAAGATCACATTCATTTGTTGGTTGGCATGCATCAGTCACAAGCAGTCGCTGACTGCGTTCGTGATGTGAAATCAATTTCAAGCAGTTGGATTCATGAGCGGTTTACAAAGCTAAAAGCCTTTCAATGGCAAGTCAAATATGGCGCATTTACCGTCAGCGCGTCTTCGGTCGATTCAGTCAAAGCATATATCGCAAATCAGAAAGAGCATCATAAAACGATGTCTTTCAAAGACGAGTTTCTGGCGATCTTACGGAAGCATGGCATTCAGTTTGACAAACGTTACGTATTTGAATGAATGGGAAAATCCAAGTCGCGAGGTATTGAACGAGTAGATACGACCGCGCATACGATGGCAATTTTTCGCCGTCGAGGTCAAGTTTGCATGCGCATCGGCAGGTTCGTATTGCCCCAGAGGGGTTTTCGTCATTAGCTCAGGGCGGAAGCCCTGAGATCCGGGATGCAAAAACGTGCTTGCCCCGGATGGGGTATTCGTAATTGTTTTGTTTTGCCAAGGGACCCAAGGGGCGGATTACGCCTGCCCCTCCGGGGCATGTTTTTTTGGGGCGTGGTTCTCAGGGCTCCCGCCCTGAGCTAATGACGGGTACTCCTCCGGAGCCTAGTTGCTCGCTGCGCTCGCCTTTGAAACTGTCTTACCACAAAACTGTCTTGCCTCGTGAATTCGGGTTGCGCTTGATGAAATTGCAAAGTGATTTCGTC
>CAZKTR010000954.1:0-1356 GCA_964555525.1 uncultured Pirellulaceae bacterium | reverse complement strand
GTACCGCCTTCAGGCGGGCTTCCGGCCATCTAGCGAAAACAACAACCAGAAAGCCCGCTCTTTTCGAGAATTCGGATGTTATCATTTTAGCGGCTTCAAGTGGCGACGAAGTTGCTATCAGTTCTAATTGTGATCGAACACCTAATGAAATTCGATCGCTCAATAGGTGAATCAATGACTCCTGCAAAACTTCCTCTACTTCATGACCACCATACACACCCGTTGTTGTATGCGGCATTTAATTCGGGCGTGGACCTTTCAGACGCGACCTCGTTCGAAGCGGCCGCCGACTTGATCATATCGGCTTCCAAGCGGCCGCAGGCTCCCGAAGTCCTTGTCGCTCATCATTGGAAAAGTAATCAATTCCCGATCGACCAAAAGCAATTGGAAAGCTTGCCGCCGGTCGTGATATTTAATTTGTCGCTGCATGGCGTTCTGGTGAATGACACTGCCAGAGGTGCTCTGATCAAACGATTTGGCGAAGTGGTATCAAATATCTCGGACCCCGACTGGTTTGAGCGAAACCTTCGCCATGTTTTGAACTGGTTCGCAACCCTCGGTGGCTCGCCGGACGCATTGGCCACGTTCTTTGAACATCTGGAGCAATTGGGAATTGGTTCAGCGGAAGAAATGCTGTTGGTGGGCGAGCAAGAAATCGAGTGGTTTGAGGAGGCTGGGCTTTCGCATCGCACTAAATTCTGGGCGGCCCCCGAGACGTTCAACGAGCTTTCTCGGTCGGCCCGATCAAAAGTACATGGTTTAAAACTGTTTACCGATGGGGCATTCGGGGCGTGGTCGGCGGCGATTTCTGACTGCTATCTTGGGCAGCCAGAAAATAGAGGCATGTTGATCTACGAAGACAAGCAATTGCAACAAATACTGATCGATGGATCTAAGATTCAAAGCGCGATTGCAATTCACGCGATCGGCGATGTCGCGATTGAGCAAACTATTGCCGCGATCGAACAAACCGAAGCTCACAACGAGTTCGACGTCATTCGCATCGAGCATGCTCAGCTGATTTCAGAAGCTCAAGCAATTCGCGCAAAAGAACTTGGGATCGTGTTGTCGATGCAACCCAACTTCAATAGCGATTCGAAGGTTTATGCCGATCGCTTGCCCCCTGCCCTGCTGGACGCGAATAACCCGTTTCGAATGTTGATCGATAAAGTTGGGTTCCAACCTGGAGATGACTTGATTTTTGGCAGTGATGGGATGCCCCACGGTGTTGAACATGGACTCAAAGAGGTGACAAAACCGGCGCGCGAAAATCAAAAACTAACGGTGGAAGAATTCCGACTCGGATACACCGGTTCATCGGCAGGTGATACGGATTCTTGAACGTGAGAGTTGTTG
>CAZKTR010000953.1:0-1357 GCA_964555525.1 uncultured Pirellulaceae bacterium | reverse complement strand
CGTTTACCGTGGTTTGCTTTTTTGACTTTGTGGCTTGGCTTGGCCATCGCTAAATCCTCAGGTTCATTTTTGGCGTTGAAATTTGTCCCGAAAGGGTAGCAATCCTATCGCCCAATCGGAAGGTCTAACTTTCTGAAAACTTTAAAAACACCGTTAATTGCGTGTTTAAAACCGCATTCCGGATGGACAAATGAAGCCCCCGCCCTATTGGAGCCCCATAAACACGGAAAGTTGCACGCGAAAAAACTTACTGGGAAACGGAGAAGGCGAAGAAAAAAGCAGCGATAATCCAAGGACTCACAAAGGCGATTAAGGTCGCATAGTAAATAACCGTCACGGCAAGTCCTCGCCGGAAGCTACTATTGCTCAGCAACGTCCAAACTAAGCTAGTTGTGCATGCAAACGTCACCGGCAAGCCAATCGCAATCGCCAAAGCCCTGCCCCAGGCGACTTGTTCGGCCCCAGACGGCGCCACGGAAGCGATGAAAATAAGTATCGCTGTTGGTGCGGCGACTTGGATTCCGGTTAACAAAAACCCGAGCCCAAGTGAAACGCCTATCGTTGGTGCAACCACTTGAGCCCCACCACGAGCTGCTGGTGGAAGCTTGGCGGCGCGTCGAGGCGAGGAGAACGGGTTCGCCTGCTGTTCGGCTTCTGATGCCGAGTACTCGTCTGCCGTCATCACAGTAGCAATCGGCGGCGGTTCGTCAGCGATGGCCTCAGGCACTGGCGCCGGACCAGCAAACCAACGATTGAACACCCAGCAGGAAAATTTCAACAGCAAGCCATTGATGGAAATTCCAATCAAAACCACGGCCAGTAGAAATGGCACGAACAGTATTGTGACCACAGTTTTGATTCCTTTAATTCAGAACTTACATCGCAAAGTTAGCCCATGATTTAGCGAGTGGGCGACACAAGGCATACTGCCCTGCACTGCTACTCATTGTGGCTCGTTAAGTGTAAATTATACCGCGGCGTAAACTAGTAGTTGATTTGAGGCCGAGCTGGCTTGCATTGGATGCCGTTTGCTCTGGCGAAAACCGTGGGCTATCGCCCTGCGACTGATGTTATCAACCCTAGGTTTTCGTTGTGCCGGACCACGAGTGGCTTTAGCAGCTTACACGCTTTCAACTCATTATAGGATCTAGTTATGAACCAGCTTAATTGTCGCCCCGCGATTCTTCAGATACGGCTGAGCTTATTGAGCGCCTTCGCGATCATGGTTGTTTTCCTTGCATGCTCCAGCGGTTGCCAAGAACCTCGCACGGCAGCTCCGCCTAAAAAAGACACCAGCATCATCAACAAGGTTACCCAAGACATCGGCGAAGCCAAACCCGGTGCTGAGCAAGCGGAC
>CAZKTR010000952.1:0-1359 GCA_964555525.1 uncultured Pirellulaceae bacterium | reverse complement strand
TGACTCAACTGGTCGACACACACCCGCAGCTGTTAGGCATTGGCATCGATGAATCAACGGCCCTCATCGTGCAAAAATCAAAAGCCAAAGTCATCGGGCGCGGCAAGGTTCACTTCTACGACCGCACTCAACCTGTCGTCCCAAACAAACCCGACTTCATCGCGCTAGGGAAGGCGGCTGAATACGATCTAGCCGAACGCAAGGTGATCGAGAAGCCTGACACCGAGTAAGGTGGCGACGGTGCTTCCAGCCGGTCTTATGCGCCGGCGAAGAGGAAACGTGATCGCACACGAACAAGCCAGCTAGTACGATAGCTCCTTGTAACTTTTTTAACCACGAAAGAAACGAAATACACGAAAATCAAACAAACAAAAATCAGCTGATTCCGAGATCCTTCAGCCTCGCCCCTGTCTTTCGTTCTTTTCGTGTATTTCGTGGTTGGTAATTCTAGTGGTGCCACAATAAAAAGTGTTGCCGCTCTACCACCGCGTAGACAGGCCGGAGGCAACTGTCGCCACCTTACACCCGCTAAGACCTGAAGTCTGGCGACTCCAGCTACGACTTACTGGCGCGGCCGGCGCGTTTGCGATCGGACTCTTTTAACAACATCTTACGCAAACGAATATTCGCGGGAGTGATTTCCACCCACTCGTCGTCTTCAACGTATTCCAATGCCGATTCCAACGAGAACAATCGAGCGGGCTTGAGCTGGAGGTTTTCATCGGACCCCGAAGCACGCATGTTGGTCAACTGCTTGGCCTTGGTCGGGTTAACCGGCAAGTCATTCGGACGCACGTGTTCGGCGACGATCATGCCTTCGTAAACCGCATCGCCCGGCGACACAAACATCTCGCCTCGCTGCTGCAAGTTTGCCAAGCCAAACCCAACCGCTTTACCAGAAACCATCGAAATCATTACGCCATTAGGCCGTGCGGCAATTTCGCCTTCGAGCGGTCGAAACTCGAGAAAGCGATGGTTCATGATCACGGTTCCCTGAGTCGCGTTGAGCAACTTGGTTCGCATGCCGATCAATCCGCGTGACGGAATCACAAACTTGGCCAACGTAAAATCGCCTCGAGTGGTCATTTCCAACAAATCACCGCGACGATTGCCGACCATCTCCATCACAGGGCCAAACTTGTCCGTTGGAACTTCGGTCACCAGCGTCTCGAACGGCTCGTGTTTGGTGCCGTCGATGTTTTTGATCACCACTTGTGGCTTGCCAACGGACAACTCAAAACCTTCGCGTCGCATCGTTTCGATCAATACCGCCAAGTGCAAGATCCCGCGACCAGCGACGGCAAACGAATCACCGCTCTCGCCCGGTCGGACGCGAAGCGCAACGTTACGGTCGAGTTC
>CAZKTR010000951.1:0-1361 GCA_964555525.1 uncultured Pirellulaceae bacterium | reverse complement strand
AATTGTAACCATAGGATGGAGTGAAAGGCAACGTACCTCATCAGGAGGTACGAGTTGATTGTCCATCTTCTTGCCTGTGCTGATAAACCCGGGGGGTGCGATCGATTGTGCCAGCTGAGCTCAATTGCGTGTCACATATAATCATAAAAGAGGGAATGCTTACACTTTGTTGTATGCGGCTCTGCACTGAGATTGTGTGAGAGCTGGAACAACGTTCGAATCGAACAAAGACCATTCCTTACAGGGCTTGACGTAAGCATAGTCCGTAGCAAAGGCCAATTTTTTGTACGCTGCTGCTTATGTACTCGTTGTACACGAGATCAGTGTGTTGCAACATGCGCTCTCGTGCACGACCGCGGCGCCGTGCCCGGTTATTTGAGATTTTTGGGCGGGACCCGCCGATATTTCCACTCACTGGATCTGGTGAAACGCATCGCACTGCATCAATGCTGGCAGAAAACCCTTGTCCGTCACTTCAATACATGTAGGTGCACCGGAGCATCGAATATGCATCCCGTACAGCAGATTTCTGACACAGTAAGAGCCTGGAACACGTGTTGTCTTGTTGACGCCCGCAGCTGTTGTTGCCCAGGAAAGTTCTGCGTCGGAACAGATCAAGTATCCACCACAGTTCTGGGTCTTGATCGCCACCGTAGGTTTCAATAGTTCTCGCATGAGTTCTTTGTACTAGCAGTAGCCAAGCTACCGCCTCTGCAACTGCAGAGTGCTGTCGCACAATGCGCTGCACAGATTGCCCCGTCTCAACGCCTTGTCACCAGACTCAAGACTCTTATGCCTACGCAACGTACGTAGTTGCTTTCAAGTGTTGACACGTGCTGTGGATTGGTCGTTTTGCGCTGTGACGAAGAGCTGAAAGAGCGCAGCACGAGCACCGGGTTTCTGGCGTGAGAAGTGAGCATCATGAACCCTGCTTTGCCCTTGGGCCCCCCTGATGCGTTTTATTTCGAAGCATTTACGCAAGCTGAGGCTTTTAGTGCAATGGATGCTGAAAACAGCCGCAGGGGATTCGGCACCTCCCCAGCACATGCATCTACACACACCGCCGGTGGCACACAATCCTCTCCGTCATGCACCTCCCATCCTTGCCAATCGCACCGTGTACCACAATCAGTGGACGGGTCTGTGCACTTCATGCCTTCAACAGGAGGGCAGCAGAAGCGACCCCGGGAGCAGCCTGTCCAAGCAAATCCTATGCACTTCGTGCGCCCCTGGTGTCGGGAGCAAGTGCGAGTGGGCAGGGATGCAGCTGTGCGGAAGTATGTGGCAGCTTCATACTCGAGCATGTGGGAGAGGACGCAATCATCGCTTGCGAACAGCCGCCACTTTTATGAGATTGTGCG
>CAZKTR010000950.1:0-1361 GCA_964555525.1 uncultured Pirellulaceae bacterium | reverse complement strand
TGTCGCAAAAGAGAGTGAGCGACGACGTAGCTACGCTTGCCAAAGCGTGGAAGCCTAGGTGGACCACTTAAAAACTCGGTGCTCCTGAACTCTGGCGAGTCCAGCTACAACCGGCAGGCTAAGCCGCAAAGCCTTGATGGTCTTGAGTGGCTTGGTGAACGACGTTCAGCACGGGTGGTAGGTCTTCAAAGTCCGTTACCGTTTCAAGCAATTCACCACGGAGAATGCGGATCGACTCGGGAGCTTTGATGCCCAAGCGAACGGTACCACCTTTGACCTTGGTAACTTCGATGGTAATGCCAAGCTCAGGGAGTTCAATAGTTTCGTTGGTTTTTCGTGATAGGACTAACATGTCGTACCTTCCATGATTTCAAGGTAAGCACCGTCGATTCCGTTCTCATATAAACGCGGTGCATTCGGTGGGCCAAACCGCGTCGAATCTTGGAACTTAACAATTAACCTGTGTTTTTCTATAACGCGGTCAATAGTTGCACTCGACATGCTAGCATGCGATTTGGCTCGTTTTGAGACAGATGCAATCAAAGTGAAACAGTCGATCGGCTTCGGTCCATCTGGTCGCAACGGGGCAGCCGCGGCTTGGCAACGGATTGATCGGCTTTACTCAGTGCTCGGCTTTGCCCATTCAATCTTTGCTTCTTTGGTCTCCAAGTCCACCCAAACCGATGCGTGTTCGAACTCGCGAGTGAACTGCCATCCGTCGGGGGTGGTTCGCTGATAGGCTCCCTTGGGAGGCCCCAAGGGTTTATGCAGCATGGGGAAATCGTATAGGTTCCCGCTGTCCAAACGCCAGCCCCACCCATACTGAAAATAAGAATAGGGTTGAGCACCGATCAAATAACAAGCGAGATAATACTCTAAGCGTTCGTTGGCTAAGGCCGCCATTTCCGCTGGGTCGTTGTATTTTAATTTCTTTTTTTCTACATCAGCCTCGACATCGACACCAATCCGAAAGATAGAGATCTTGCCAGCTTTTGCGATCTTCAGCATGTCCTGCCAGTCTCGCAGCAGACTCTCTTTGCTGATCAGCTTTTCATTGAAGTGCTCAAACATACTGGCATCAACCACTGGAAAAACATGCTTGGCATTTGGCTGGTGGGCGTTGTTGCCCAAGAGGATTTTGTCAGGCCTCATTTTCTTTTTCAACGCTTCCATCATCTCGCCCATCGCCTGTTGCACTTCATGGCTTCGCTCTTTTCGCAGCCACGAAAATCCATGCATCTGATCAATGAAGGCACCGTTGCTGCCAGATTCGGCAACACCTTTGGCTACCGTGTCGACCCACCAGTCGCGAAAATCTGGGTTCAACACATCGAAGCAAAAAACGTTGTTGCGGTGAACCA
>CAZKTR010000949.1:0-1361 GCA_964555525.1 uncultured Pirellulaceae bacterium | reverse complement strand
ATACTTCGGATGCTCTGATTTGTCGTGACGGGATTGAGGATTTTCAATCGTTGCCACAAGACGCCAAGATTGGAACCGGCAGTGTTCGACGGGCCGCTCAGCTGTTGCATTTGCGTCCCGATTTGAAGATTCATGACATCCGCGGGAACGTGGATACTCGACTGGAAAAGTTAACCTCTGAAGGCTTCGATGGAATTATTTTGGCTTGTGCGGGGCTGAATCGAATGGGGTTGTCCGAGCGGGTTACTCATGCGTTTAGCGAAACGGAATTGTTGCCGGCGGTGGGGCAAGGTGCATTGGCGCTTGAGGTTCGTAAGTCGGATCAGGCGACCGATGAGGCGGTGAAGAAGCTGAGCCACGACGAGAGTTTTTGGCGAGCGATGGCGGAGCGGTCGATGTTGCGTCGTTTGTTCGCGGGTTGTTTGGCGCCGGTGGGCGCGGTGACTCGGATTGCTGACGGGCAGTTGTCGTTGACAGGCGTGGTGCTTAGTCGTGATGGTAAGACTCGGATTGAGGCTCAATCGAGTAGTTCCCCAGAAGCGGCGGTTGAGCTGGGGGTGGAGGTTGCCGAGAAGTTGTTTGCTGATGGTGCGAAGGCGTTGTTGGAAGTTTGAGCGACGTGACAGAGTTTAACGACGAGCCGGAAGGCGCCGGCGTCAGCGCCGGCCTAAAGCACACCGCTCGCAACCACACCCAAAAAAATATCAAACCAGAAAAAGACACCCGTAGATCGCAAACAAACGCAGTGTGTTACGAGGCCCTGTGCAAAACGCTGTCGCCTGCCGGCTCGTCGTTAAACTGCGGGCGCTACGCTTCACTGATTCAGTAGCAAAGCGACAGCGTTTGAATTTGCGAAGGGGACGAGGAGGTGACTAGTCTTTTTTCTTGGGCGACTTTTTTGTGCTGCCTGAATCAGACTTTGCTTTTGATGAAGTTCCGGAATCGGCTTTCGAACTAGTGTCCGATTTTGAACTTGAATCGGATTTCGAACTGTCACTCGATCCGGAGTCGGTTTTCTTTTTGTCCGCGGCGGCCGATTTTTTGTAGGACTCGCTGCGATAGTCGGTCTCGTAGAAGCCGCTGCCCTTGAACATCACGGCCGCGCCGGTTCCGAATTGACGGACGGCTTTGTTCTTTTTGCAAGCGGGGCATTTCTTGATGTGATCTTCAGTGATCCGCTGAAAGAGTTCCCACTCGTGTTGGCATGCGTCGCAGATGTAGTCGTAGGTTGGCATGGTGCAATTCGTTTGAGTTATGGGCTCTTGCCTAGAAAAGTGTTTTGTATTGTCGCAGTTGTCCTTGCAAAAACCGTGGGCTATCGCCCTGCGGCTCATGTGGTTGATCACAAGTTCTCTTTGGCC
>CAZKTR010000948.1:0-1362 GCA_964555525.1 uncultured Pirellulaceae bacterium | reverse complement strand
CGACCAACGTTCGCAAACCGGTGACCGTTGAAACCGGCGGTGAGTTCCAAACTCCAATCTTCGTCAACGAAGGCGATGTCATTAAAATCGACACGCGTACTGGTGATTATGTCGAACGCGTCAAGTCTTAGTGTTGATGACTGACAACTAACAACAGGAGGGCGTTGTCCCTCCTCGTTCTCAATACGAGCTCGACGCGCAAGCGAGTGCATCACAATTCTCGAAAAAATGCACTCGCTTGCGCGTCGAGCTTGTGCTTGCAAAACTGAATCCCCTGCAGTGGCTTCCGATTAACTTGCCAAGCTCGGTAGTGGATTCGCCAGAATTTCTTTCCAAAGGACTCCATCCATTGCTCTCCGTACTGGACATTTTTCGCGTTGGCATTGGTCCGTCGAGTTCGCACACGGTCGGTCCGATGCGAATCGCTCGTCGATACACCAAGCATCTTGCGCGACTTAAACTGACCGACGCAATCCACCGAATCGAAATCCGCTTGCTAGGCTCGTTGGCCTGGACCGGCGAAGGCCATGGATCACCGCGAGCGGTACTGCTGGGGCTGCTGGGCTTTGAGCCGGAAACGATTGACTTAGTCCAAGCTGACAAGGCCATCGCGGACCTCGCCGCCACAAAATCACTGCCGCTTGCTGGCACAACGATCACCTTCGACCAAGATCGCGATTTGTTATTGGACTGCGAAACTCCATCGGAGCTTCACCCCAACGGGATAACGCTGACAAGCTTCGACGCCGACGGAAAACAGATCGACCAAGACGTTTGGTATTCGACCGGCGGTGGATTCATCGCTTCGGCCGAACAGTTGCGAACCGAGCCAAAAGACGACCTAATCACGGTCGGTCACAAGGTTCCGTATCCGTTTGGTTCAGCGAGTGAACTGCTGGCGATTTGTGAACGCGAGAAAAAACCGATCCACGAAATCATCTTGGCCAACGAAGACCAGATGCGACCTCGTGAACAAACCGAGCGTCAGTTGGATCGTATTGCCGAAGTGATGAGCGACTGCATTGACCGCGGGCTTGTGACCGAAGGAATCCTACCGGGCATCATCAAAGTCAAACGCCGCGCACCGGCACTCTGGAAAACGCTCAACACTGGACAGCCCGACCAAAGCCCAGAAGTGTTATTCGACTGGCTCAATGTTTACGCCATGGCCGTGAACGAAGAAAACGCAGCGGGCGGCCAAGTCGTCACGGCCCCCACAAACGGCGCGGCCGGCGTGATCCCTTCGGTGATTCGCTATTATTGCGCGGCCAAGCCAACGGCCGTTGAAGACACGCGTACTTTTTTACTGACTGCTGGCGGCATCGGGTTGCTGTACAAACAACGGGCATCCATTTCCGGCGC
>CAZKTR010000947.1:0-1363 GCA_964555525.1 uncultured Pirellulaceae bacterium | reverse complement strand
CGGATTCGCATGCCTTGATCGGGTTCGTCGACGCCGTGGTCTTTGCAGGGCCACCAAACACTCGCGCCAAGGCCTTGGCAGGCCGTGGCGATAAAGTGATTTCCTTGTTCGTCTTTCTTCCAGGCGAATCCGCCCTCCCAAGGTGGATTGGTTGCTTCTTTGGGTTCGCCGCTGTATTTGATTTCGATGACTTCGGTTGCGCCAACGGGCAATGCTTGTTGGAAGTCGACCCAGTAGACGTTGCCTTGGCGGGTGAACTTAACGGGTTGTTGTTTGTGTGTGATCGATTGGATTTCCAATGGCGTTTGCAAGTCAATTTGCATTCGAGTGGCTTCGGCGAGCACTTTGAATCGGATTTGATTTTGGCCTTTGATGGTTTTTGATTCGGGGAACACTTCGACGGCTAGGTCGTAGTGCTGCAAGTCCCACCACACTCGTTCGGGGGTGATCTGTCCGCGGAGCTGTTCGGGGCTACGCTCGGTGGCTGGCTGAGCAAAAGAAGTGTCTACCGTCAGTGACGCCAAGAAAGCAAAGGCGCACAGGCGAAATCGATTGAAAGGGTTCATATAGGCTGTTTTGCTGAAAAATATTTAAAATCACCCACCGTAGTGGCTAGATGCGGTCGCATTCTAATCTACGTTTGCGGCCAAAGAAAATGGATTTTTAATGGGGGCGTGCTGGTATTCAACATGGTCGTTTGATAACGTAAATGTACGAATTGACTTCGTTTCTTTGTTAAATTGTTCGTTGGAATTGGTTTGCCAACGGCAATACTTCCCACTTCATTCTGACATTCGGAGCCCACCATGTCACATGCACTCGAAAGTGTTCAACGCTTTGACGCCGATGCAAAGCAATCGACTGTAGATAACGTCATCAAGCACCTCGGTATCGCGCTGCGGACAGCCGATGGACAAACTGTCGCGGCTTCTGACCAAAAAGAACTCGACCAGATTCGCGACGGGTTTTGCAAGAAGCGCCTGGACCTAGAACCTGACGTGGCGGAAAAGATGATCGCCGAGGTGATGGAACTGGTTAAACACGATAGTGCGAAATCTCGCATTACCATTTACTACATGCTGGCTAAAAAGGCTGGCAAGTTGGACATCTTTGCATCGTAGGGTGTTCCGTTTTTGTTGAAGCTCGACAGTACCTCAAGAAATTTTAGCTCTCAGCTGCTCGCAAGGCTTTGGGCTGACGTTTCGCTTTAGTCTGGCTGTAGCGTAAATATTTGAAGAATAACACGCACCACTGGGAGGTTACGCCGGTGGTGTTTTTTTATTGGCGGCGTAGAATACGCAGCCTCATTTATGCGAGTCTCGCCTATTGTGATTCGCATTGATGCACACCCGCATTTTCTCGT
>CAZKTR010000946.1:0-1365 GCA_964555525.1 uncultured Pirellulaceae bacterium | reverse complement strand
CTCTGGTTGTTGAACCATCAGTTCCTAATGGCTTGGGCTGTTGAAAACCGCGAATTAGTCTGCTACGAAACGTTCGAGTTTTCGGGGATTCCATTTTCTAGGCAAGCGCTTTCACAAACCGATACGAATCCAAAAGTAGTGTTTACTTCGTCCGAGGACAACAGGACAGTCAAATCCATTGAGACAGGGCGGATGATTGAGAAAGTGGTAGAGCCGGTTTGGCAAAAAAGATTGGAAGCGTGAATCGCCATCGGTTCTCGTCAAACATCTCATCGACAGGGAAATTGGCTGTTCAGCGAGTTCGAAACGCACCAGTGTTATCGTATGAAATTTCTTCAGGCGAAAAAACTGGCGAGTTGGCTCCTCCTAGACGAAACTCGTCTTTGTTACCAATGCAATTGGCTAACGATGCAATACTCACATCGATAAACAACAATATGTTGCGAATTGATCTAGTGTCGCAGAAAATGGAGACCATCTCATCCTCACAAAAAGATTGGGTTTTGTCCCGATACAAGCAGCTGGATGACGGAAGGTATTTGGTTTTTGAATCATCTAGAAATGACAGGTTTCGCGCGAAGGTCCTCTCGCCAACCGGTAGGTTGACTGCCCAGTTCGAACTAGAAATCAACAGTGGGATCGCCAGTACCCGTAAGTTTGACGCGTTTCTCTCGCAAGACGACAAACTTTTGGCGTGCAGGGTCGGAGGGCAATGCCAGATATTTGACCTAGAAAGCGAAGTTGAAGTAGCGGAGTTTCTTTGCGGAACTCCACTAGGCTTTTTACCGACTGGACAGTTTGTCTTTGATTCCGGGGCGAAGACCTTTGATCTGAATACTGGAGAGGAGACCCACCAGTTCCCGATGCTTGTAGACAAACATGCGAAATTTTTACGAGGACGAGAGTTCGTGGTAACATCAGGTAAGCCTGAGAGGCACGGACACGAAAGTAAAGTAAGAGTCTGGAACCTGAAAGACGGCACCTTGCATGCAACGATTGCTACTGGTCAACACTCTGAAACCTTGAGCATAATGGTTTCGCATGAATCTAAATTCATTTCGGTCCTTTACAAAGATGGCGAAATAGAGACTTGGAAGGTATCAGATATCATGCGGGATGATCGCCAGTAGCTTTTGCGTTGCAACCTAAACGCTCTGGGGGCCTAGCCAACCGATGCTTCTGTGTATCAATGGCGCTTGGTGTCCCTCAGCCGTCCGACGCTTGGCTCGATTGTTGCCAAGCCTTTTGTTCGAACTAGGTTCAAGGGCGCTTCCTGCATTGCTGCCACGGCTAATCCCTTTGTGAGGATTAGGTTTTTCTTGAAAATTGAAGAAAAATTCCTGATTCTTTTCCGGCATAGTCCCT
>CAZKTR010000945.1:0-1370 GCA_964555525.1 uncultured Pirellulaceae bacterium | reverse complement strand
AAGTAACTCTGCTGCAAACGATAGCTGCCTTGTTCGGGTTCAATCCCCGCCTGCATGCTGGTGGGTTGTTTGTGTTGGCTAATGTAGATCCCGCCGCCAGTCAAAACTCGAGCGACCTCTTGGTACGTTTTCGTCACCTCGGGCAAGTAACAGGTACTGACCGGGTGGATCACGATATCAAAGGTCCCATCCCCTAGCTCCGACAGATCGTCCATCGATGTTTCCAACGTCCGCAGGTTGAGTTTTCTCTCGGCGGCAACTTTCTTGTCCAGTTCCAGCATCACCGGGCTCAGGTCGACCACAGTCACTTCAGCCCCCGCCGTGGCGTAGATTGGGCCTTGCCGGCCCCCGCCAGCGGCCAAACAAAGGACCCGTTTTCCAAAAATACTCCCGCCAAGCCAGCCGGGGCCATCGACGGAAGCCAACGGATCTGCAAAATCAATCTCCCGAGCAGGCCGAGCCAGCCGATCTTGCTTTTTTGCAAGACGATCCCAAGCCGCTTTGTTGTGCCAATGCTTGTCTGACGGTTTCATAATTCACTATGTCTAAAATATCGTTGTCAAAATCCAATGAAGCCCCACTGGCCCAGTTCAGCTATCCGCGTGAAGTGCGGATGGTCGACACCGACGCCTCTGGTTTCGCTCATTTTTCCAGTTACTTCCGGATGATGGAAGAAGCCGAGTACGGGTTTCTTCGCAGCCGAGGGCTCAGCGTGGTGCTCAAAGACGAGCGAGGCACGATGGGCTTTCCTCGAATTAGTTGCGAAATCGATATCGTTCGACCGCTGTCTTTGGGCGAACAAGTCGATGTTAACGTATCGCTAGTTCGGACCGATGGCAAACGGGTCGTCTACCAATTTAAGATCATTGATGACGCCGGCGAAACCGTGGTAACGGGGGAGTTCCTTGCGGCGTTGTGCCGTTTCCCGGATGGCAAAATGCCGTACGCGATTTTGTTCCCGCCGGGATTGACGGAAAAACTGACCGGTCCGGTATAAAACAAAACAACTGCCCTGCCCCATCGCTGGCGCAACCGACGAAAACAAAACCTAACTTCAAAATTCACTTTAAATAATACTAAGCTGCCATGCCTGAAACCGAATTACCCTTTGATGCTCTGCTGGTTGTTTCCTTTGGAGGCCCTAACGGCCCCGATGACGTCATGCCGTTTTTGGAAAACGTACTACGAGGCAAAAACGTTCCTCGCGAACGCATGCTGGAAGTGTCCGAGCATTACCAGCACTTTGGCGGCAAGAGCCCGATCAATGATCAAAACCTCGCTTTGATCGAAGCCATCAAAGCAGACCTCGCCGCCAACGGAATTGACTTGCCTGTTTATTGGGGCAACCGAAACTGGCATCCGATGTTCGC
>CAZKTR010000944.1:0-1371 GCA_964555525.1 uncultured Pirellulaceae bacterium | reverse complement strand
GCAGGGCCAGCGATAACGATGTCTTGGGTTTCAGGGTAGAAGAATACATGAGTGATCTTTGTCAAACCCGCCAAGTATCGCATGTCGGTTGGCACAGGTTTACCGGCTTCAATCAGCTTGGCGACTTCGGCTTCCAAACGGTTGAGGGAAACTTTGCGAAGCGGGCTGATTTGTTGCAAGTCTTTGTTCAACGCGACTTTGGCCGCGTTGAAACGCTGAACGTTTAACTGGCGAGCGTTTCGCGGGATCGGACGAGGGGCCAGTAGACCTTCAGCGCTGATCAATACACCACCCACTTGGTCAGTGCCGCCATCGTCGCCATCGCCACCGTCGCCACCGTCGCCATCGTCACCCTGAGCGATCAGTGCAGATGATGAGAGCACCAGCGTACATGCAAAGATGAACAAAAATTTGAGTAGCAAAGTCCAATTACGAACAAGCATTTAGATCTCCAGTGGTGTACTTGATGCCCAAGGTGGATGCCCAATGGTTGGCTGTCCAAGAAGGGAGTCGTTGGTGATGTTTCTTCCACGATAATGTTAGTTGCAAAATCGTAGATCTACAATAACTTTCGGGGTTTTGCTTGGTTTGGACCCACTGAAGTGGCACAAACCGGAAATTGCCGATTCTACCGGAATTCCAGCGTAGCCTATGAGGGTATAGCTCTTCTTGTCGACTCAGATGTGCACGAGATTGTATTGCCGGTTAATCGCCAGCGGTGACAAATTGTCACACTGTTGTCGGTAGCTTGATTTTTGAAGCTTGGATCGTTGATGCTCACGGCTATCAATGTGGCCGGAAATAAATCTTGAAATGCCGCTGCGTTAGGTTCAATAGAAAACGGCTTCTTCGTGTTAACTAAGTTGCAAGATAGTCTTGGCAGCGAGTCGTTTGATTCTGGAGGATTCCACGTCATTGGCTCAGGGTAGGAGCCCAATGGCACTCACTTTAACCCCGAATGAGGTGACAGGTTGTAGTCCATGGCGTAAAGCCATGGGAAAAACGCCAGTTGTATTGAAGCCCTGAAGGGTGACCTGTGTTTCGAATATTGAGCAAAACCTTGGGAAATTTCATGTCGCCCCTCCCGTGGCTTAATGCTCGATTTCAAAGTTCCTTGGTTCATGCCAAGGCTACATCATGTCGCCACTAATCCTGGCTGAAATTCTAAAGTGAGTGCTATTGGGCTTTCGTCTTGAGCTAATATCGTAAACCCCACTTTATCCACGTAACTAGGTGCTGCTCCTTGAAATTGTCCGTTAGAAATTGACTTCTACGTGAGTTCCGTCGTTGCGTACAGCTAATAATTGCAACATCTCAACATCTCCGCCGTTGGGGAAGAACCGAACAGATCCGTCTGCAAAACTGAACAAC
>CAZKTR010000943.1:0-1373 GCA_964555525.1 uncultured Pirellulaceae bacterium | reverse complement strand
CGAGGGTTACGGTTTAGTCTTGTTTTGCCACGCTGAGCAGCAGAATTTGGTTTGCGAGGGAGTTTTGGAAGAACAGATTTGGCAAAAGAGGCAAAAGTTGCCGAAATCGTCCGCAAAAGCTCGATGTATTGAGCGTCAGGTTCCGATCAGAATTGTCATTGCAAAAACGGGATCGATCAGTAAACTATCGGTTTCAAATTTCGGAATACCGGTTCGCAGTCATCGTGGCGGCGTCAGAACGGCCGGACAAGTAAAGTACAAAGACATTTTTGTAGGAATTCGATCGGCAACTTTGGTTTGCCGAACTAGCTGATTATGGCCATCACAAAAGAAAAAAAAGAAGATCTAGTTAAAGAATTTCAGCGCGAAGCTGGAGATTCTGGATCACCGGACGTTCAAATTGCAATCTTGACTACTCGTATCCAAAACCTGACTGCTCATATGCAGAAGAACAAAAAAGACTATTCGACTCGTCGAGGTCTTTTGGGGATGGTTTCGCGGCGTCGACGGTTGTTGGATTATGTCCGCAAGCACGATGCAGATCGCTATCTTGATTTGCTCGAGCGATTGAATATTCGTAAGTAGTTTCATGCGTTGCTTTTATGGCAACGCATTTTTTGTTGACTGTTGGATTGTTTGTTGTCTTGGCAGGTTTGCCGAGAGTGTTGTTTGTTGTAGATTTGTTTTTTAGTCTGTTTCAGTAGTATTGTTTAGTTGCGGTTGATGCCGCCAGCTGTTTGTTTTGTTGCGGTCCGAAGTTAGGACCAGCTTTCGTATTAGGAAGCTTTCTGCCTAAGAGGTTTAAACGGCCTCGCTGCATTTGCAACTGGGGATTTGAGTTCCAAGCGATCATTTACTAAGGCGTCTTTTTGTTCAATGACGTTTTTTGGCGAGGTCGGTTTCAATAAGCCGTTCGTCGTGTGCTTTCCTTTAGGCACCTTTGTTTTGATACTTCGGTTGCGAATTATTCGTGGCCCTCGGGGATCAGATTTGTTGAATCTGGTTTTTGAAAATGAATTTTTAATAGGTAGTCCTCGATGATCGATGGCTGCCTATCTGTTACGCACAATAGTTTTGTAAGATTTTTTTTGCAGGAAAAGTAAACGTGAAAGTACGAGTAGAGAAGAAAATTGGCGATAGCGTTCTGTCGTTCGAAACTGGTCACTGGGCCAAACAAGCCGCTGCTGCGGTTTTAGTTCAATACAACGACACCGTTGTGATCTCAACCGCTGCCACCGGTTCACCGCGACCAGGCATCGATTTCTTCCCATTGATGTGTGATTACCGCGAACGAACTTGTGCTGCCGGTAAGTTCCCGGGCGGATTCATCAAGCGTGAAGGTCGTCCAACAACCAAGGAAACACTGAGTGCTC
>CAZKTR010000942.1:0-1380 GCA_964555525.1 uncultured Pirellulaceae bacterium | reverse complement strand
GTTGTGAGAGGGGTCCCGGGCGACCGGGCCCCTATCTCAATTCACATTGTTATGCTCCGCGAGCTCCCCTAACTAAGCCCAGTTGAACGTTTGGCCAAAAATAGACGCGCTTGCCCGTTCTGGCAATAGAACGGACAGGGCCATCGCTAGAAACAACAAACCCACATGCGTTTTCGTCGGTCGTGCAATACCGAACCATTGAACGATGACGAGTTCCAAATCGCTCAATGTCCAACTTCGATATTTTTG
This sequence comes from uncultured Pirellulaceae bacterium, assembly GCA_964555525.1. GTDB lineage: Bacteria > Planctomycetota > Planctomycetia > Pirellulales > Pirellulaceae > Mariniblastus. Next base: position 1,131 of record CAZKTR010000942.1, on the reverse strand, counting down.
CTTTTGTCGGACTAGCGTGGTTCGCAAGGTATGGCAGAATTTTCGAATTCCCTTTGGTAATAATCTCCGTTCCAAATCCGACCACGTTGAGACATCCGTCCATTAATACCAGTCCGTCAACTCTCGAAAGTGTTGCAACATGGGATATGGCTGCTGCCAAGGCCTCCTCCGCATCACTAGAGTCATATTCCGCACAACGTGCTTGGAAATACAGATCTGAATTCAGACTTTCAGGTTGTTCTTCAAATTCATCATACATTTCCCTCCTAACCTGATGTTCAATTATTTGAGCGGACATCAGTTTTTCAAATAGTTCTGGAATTCTTTCGTATCTCAGTTCGTATTTGATCTTGAGATTTTTCTGTTTGGGTTTTTGGGCGACTAAGAAGGCGCCCCCATGTCCGAAATCACGAGCGCAAAGCAAGATTCGTTTAATTAATTTCAACCAGTGGCTGTAGCAATGACCATCCTCTTCCTCACCGAATTCATAGCCTTCCGTCGCAACATTTTCGTGAATTCGAGCCGATAATTTGTCGTAGCCCGGGTCAAGCTTTTTTGAAACAACGCCGCAAGGAAAAACGTCAATAGTATTTTGGATGAGGTTCCCGCCACGGAGTTCCGCGATAATCTCAAGGCCATCGGTAACCATAACGTGCCCCACGTCAACCGCTCGGGCTTGAAATATTCCCGGTGGCGAGAAGCCGCCGTCTGTCTCGTGGCGCAGCCACGCATTTAGCCCTGCCTGCTGATCAAAGATTCCTCGAATAAACAGCTTTCCATTTTTGGCTTGTGAAATTCCGAGCGACGACGTTGTCGGGTCGGATGCAAGTGCGACCTTTGAGAGGTTATCGACTGTGAGGGGGATTTGTTTCTCGAATGATGTAAATGTCCATCGTTGATCGCGAATCCGGTGTGGCGGAGCAGGGTCGGGGCCGTCCTTGCCGAAATATGCAACGGAACACGTAATAGGTAGGCCTTCTTCAGTTTTTAGACTAGTCAAATAAAGCGAGTTGAAAATTGCCTCCAATAATTCGGCGTTTGGGCAGTTGTCACGAGTGTTAATTCTGCCGTAAACAAAGACGGCGAGTTCACGTGGGGTATTCGATGACACAAACGACCTTTTTGAGGAGC
>CAZKTR010000941.1:0-1380 GCA_964555525.1 uncultured Pirellulaceae bacterium | reverse complement strand
TTAACTGATCTTGGTGGTCAGCTTCTAGGAATAGCAAATTTACATAGTTGGAAAACACTGCGTCTCGTAGTACGGTTCCGTTTTCACCAGCATTTTGTGATTGGGCATAGCCAATGTTCTGACCAGAAACACGGACTCCATCTAATACCACATCAAAATTTTCATAGCTTGGATTAGAGAGGTCAATGCCGATACTTGAACGGGCCAGCGGGTTGAAGGCACTGCCTTCGTTAGTTGCACTGACAGCCGCGTCGCCAATCACTGTCACGTTCGATAGAGTGAAACGCCCATCGTGATAGGCCTCTACTCCGGTCTGGGTATTCCAGATCAAAAGATCTTCAAATGTTTGTCGTTGGTAGTTCTCTTGAATGTTCGATTGGCCTTGTGACCACGTCAGCCAAAGGCCGCCAAAGCTTGATGCAACTTCGTTGTTTTGAAATGAATCGATTTGCTCAACGTTTAATCCCGGAGTCGCATCTACTCGGTTGTAATACCCGTTGAAATTGTACCCGTATCCTGCGGCATCGTAGACGAAATTGTTTTCAATTGTTCCGGCAGTGGAACGAAACCAGAACGCGGATCCATCAACTGCAATTTCTGTGATTTGCCCCAATAGCTCGTCTTGATGGCGCGTGACTCCACCACGTTGATCTGCGATCTGATGGCCACCTTCAACCTTAATTACTAGATTGCCGGTGAAAACGTTGCCCGTCTCAGTTCCTGATACAGTGACAATGCCAGCTCCGGCCGCTTCATAGATGAGATTATTCTCAACTAAACTATCGCTCACGTTGTCGAGTGTGATTCCCCATCTCCATCCGTCTTCGACAACGGATCCGGATATTTCAAAAGGATTGTCCAAGTTAGCGGCGTGGAACGCATATCGACCTGCTTGATTCTCGCCGATTCGAAGAACTTCGCCAGTTTCGTCAATGACTGTGTTGTTTGAGATGAACTCGGCGCGTGTTCGACCTAGTTCAACAAATGCAGCATTGTCTACGTCGACCTCTGCTGTTGCTGTGATAAACACGTGACCGCGAACGCCCTGTCCGTTTTCGGATTGGAATACCACATTGCGCGTCAAATTTCCAATATGTGCGTATCGCTCAACTGCAAACGGGTTTTCGGCTATGCCCAAATGATTAAAACGAACGGCGGTCTCAAATTCAATTGTGTTACCGTTAATCGCAGAAATCGTTACCTCTTCGGTTTCATCAATGTCCACAGCGCGACTCAGTACGGGAGTCTGAGACGTCTGAGGCAGTAGCAATCTGTCACCGACTCTCCAGTCAACAGGAACCGATGGAAGCTGGATTGAGGTATCACCACGCAAGATATCGCTAGTAGCACGCACGTAAGGTGTTTTGTCCGCGCCATGGG
>CAZKTR010000940.1:0-1381 GCA_964555525.1 uncultured Pirellulaceae bacterium | reverse complement strand
TTACAGAAGTTGCCGCCAGTCAAATCGCTTCTCCAGGCCAAGAGTTGTTAAATCATAACGAGCACATGACCGTGACGGTCGAAAAGCATCATGGCTGCGATGTTGATGTGGACGTCCTTGAGCATCGCACCGATGGCGATCATTATTCGCGAAAGATCTTACTGCGGCGGCAGTCTGATAACGGTGTCGTGATGTACGGAATCGTTCGACTGCGGTTATCGGCGGTCGCGGATGTGGTTCGTCGCGAAATCGAATCGCGCGAGATTCCACTGGGACGTGTGTTGATTAACCACAATGTTTTAAGAGAGGTGCGGTTGTTGAATTTGTATCGTATCGAATGTGGAGCCGAGCTGGCTCAAATGCTTGATTGTAACGAGGGCGATATTTGTTTTGGGCGGACGGCGATTATCCGGTGCGATGGTCAGTTAGCGATCGAGTTGTTGGAGATTGTCGCCGGTCGTTAGTGTACTCATAATAGTAGAAGCTCTCCCGTGTTTTAATAAAACTGACGTTCGACTTCTCTCTTTTCCATGCCATCTTCGACCATTTTGAAGGCGGTTTTTACGGCGGGGTTGAGGAATACGATCAAACCCCAGATCGCGAGCCCAATGCTTGTTGGAGCGCAGTATATCGTAATTGAGGCGAGTAGTCCCAGCAGCCACGTGGCCATAATCATGCCGCGACCGCGGTACTTTAACACGCGAATACCAGCGACAATGTGCAGTATGCCAATCGCTAGGACAAAGACGCCAAAGCCGATGGCGATTGCAGAGATGATCTCCAACATAGGGCCTGATTCGGCTTGCATTTTTGCTTGCTCGGCTTCGGGCATCATTTCCGGTAGGAATGCGAAAAAAATTCCATAACCGATGCAAAAGAGCGCCATCAGTGTAAGCAAAGCACCTTGGACGATCGTGAAAATGGCCAGTATTGGAATCTGTCGAATGTATCCAAGCCCAGGTTGTCGCTGGTCCTGGTCGGAGTGATCCCCCGCGTATGGGCTTGGGGTAGCGTAGGGATTTTGAGAATCGTCGGACATGGCTTTAAAGCAGCAGGGTGTGAAAATAGAACAGGCAAAATTTTGGTCGCTACTTGGTTTTAATCGATAATTGCCAATGAAGCTAGTTTTTACGCAGTCGATTTTTCTTTTCAAAGGGTTTATCTTGGTCGCAGATGAAAATATATCAATTGGTGGATTTAATTGGAGCGACTGCTTTGAAGAGCACTTTGGTGAGGGTCAGTATACAAGTCAGTTTTTGGTTTGTGGTCATATTAGTTTGTTTTGTTCAGACAGCCAGCGCTCAGGTAGGCGATCAATCGAAACACCCCAATGTGATTTATATCTTGGCCGATGACTTGGGCTATGGGGACTTGAGTTGCT
>CAZKTR010000939.1:0-1384 GCA_964555525.1 uncultured Pirellulaceae bacterium | reverse complement strand
AATACGTGCCTTGCTGCTTAGTAGTTCGAAAGTTCTTTTGATTTCTTACAAACTAGCCTTCTAACGCCACCGGCGGCGAAGTATAGAAGGGTTGATCAGCACCGCACAAGGTGAGTTTCGTGCGGGAAAACGCGGGTTTTTGCACACCGCCGAGTAGCTCCGGTAGATGGTGCTAGCAAAATCCGCATCGGCTGGGAGTTTTATGAACAGCCAACGTCACATCTGAACTTATCGAATCACACCCAGTAAAAAACTGAAAGTGGTTTTGTCGTCACCAGCGGCCTCGTCGGTTGCGAAGGCAAAGTCCAGTGATATCGGAGCACTGATGCCAAGGAAAGGTACATTCGCTCTAAGTCCGACTCCCGGTGCGATTCGGAAGTTGTCCGAGTTGATTTCAATGCTTTCTTCAACCGTACCAAAATCGATGAACGCCACGCCCATAATCATATCGTCGTTGGTGATCGGAAACTGGTACTCCAACGAGTTCAACCATTGGAACTCGCCGCCGACACGAACCCCGCCGTCAATTGGCGATACTCCACGGAATTCAAAGCCTCGCAGTGACGTGGCTCCACCAGCAAAGAAGTTTTCAAACACGGGCGTCGATCCGCCGCTAAAGCCAAGCTTCGTTCGGTAGCTTAATGTGTGGTGGCCAGTCGTTGCGGTACGTTTGAAAAGCAAGCGTTGGATGCGAAAGTCAATTTCAGCTCGTGAAAAATCAAAATCACCGAAGGCTTGTCGAAACGTCGCCGACAAGTATTCACCGGAGTCCAACAAATAGGGTGATTGGCGGGTGTCGTAAACCAATCCGACATCGAAGGTGAATAAGTTGCTGTTGCCCAAGTTCGCGTTAAGTTGTGTCGAGGTGTTCAAGCGTGGGTTGTCGATATTGACGTTTTCAAGTTGCAGGCCACCACGGATGGATAAGAAGTTTGTTAGCGTTCGGCCCAAACGCAGTTTCGCGCCAGCGCGTTGTTCGTCCCAATCGAAGTACTGCCGGTCAAAGTAATAGCCGCTCAAGTTGACGCTCAGGCCGGTGTTTAAAAAGTAGGGGTCACCGAAGCTAACTAGGTACCGTTCCAAGTCTTCACCGGGAACGATTTCCGCTCGGAACGATTGCCCTGCGCCGCGAAACACACGAGGGTCCGATAGGTCGCGTAGTGATCGAGGAAAGGCAAAAATGTTGAAGTCGCGTTCATCGATGATGATTTCGCCAACGAACCCGTTGTCCGAACCGACGGTGCCGCCAGCGACGAGTTTTCCAGTGGCTCCCGGGGAAACAAAAACATTAACGGTTGCCGGGAGTGCTCCTTGCGGGACGCCGGTTGGAGTAAAGCCAGTTTGCGGGGCAAAGCCAGTTTGCGGGGCAAAACCAGTTTGCGGG
>CAZKTR010000938.1:0-1385 GCA_964555525.1 uncultured Pirellulaceae bacterium | reverse complement strand
AAAATGCACTTGCTTGCGCTGCGAGCTTGTATTCCAAGTAGAACAATAGAACCTCATTCACCTGCAATTATATTGACATTGACCATGAAGAAACTACTACTGATTATCGCTTGTTTGCTTATGTTGCTGATACATGCGCGTACGGTCAAAGGCTGTCAACAAACAAGGTTACAAGACGAACTAAATGCCTGGACCGAGCAAGCGACGCCTGTCGAACCAACGGCAACCCAATCCGACTACGACCCGTCAAAAATCGCTGCCGCTAAAATCGAGACGTTGAAGTTGACAATTCAAGACAAAAAACGCGTCCGTGAAATTCCACTACGAGTCTACTTGCCCAAGCAATCCGATTCGAAGCAGGCCGCTGAAGTGGTACTCTATAGTCACGGACTGGGAGGGTCACGTGATACGGCGGCGTTCTTGGGCCAACGCTGGGCAGGCCGAGGTTATGTGGCAGTTTTTATGCAACACCCTGGCAGCGATGATTCAATTTGGAAAGACGAACCCGTATTGAAGCGATTCGGTGCGATGAAAAAGGCGGCCAACGAAGAAAACTTTAAGCTGCGAGTAGGAGACGTTCCTGTTGTGATCGATCAACTGGAAAAATGGAACCGACGAACCGACCATCCGTTGCAAGGACGAATGAACTTAAAAAAAATTGGTATGTCGGGGCATTCCTTCGGCGCCGTTACGACTCAGCATGTTGGCGGTCAAGCATCGTTTGGCAAAGCGGCTTACTTGGATAAACGAATCACGGCTTGTATTCCAATGAGCCCCAGTGCGCCTCGAATTGGCAGCGCGAAAAAAGCATTTGGCAAAGTCAAGCTGCCTTGGCTTTGCATGACCGGCACGCATGACAAATCCATCCTTGGCGGGGCCGGCGTTGAGAATCGTTTGTCCGTTTACCCAGCACTTCCACGCAAAGGCCGCTACGAATTGGTTTTATTCGGAGCCGAACACTCGGCCTTCACCGAATCGAAACTACCGTTGGACCGGTTAAGTCGAAACCCGAATCATCATCGAGCGATCATGGCCATTAGCACTGCGTTTTGGGATGCTTATTTACGCGACGATGCGGAAGCCAAAACGTGGTTGACCACTGACGCAGTGCGTTCAGTTTTAGAGACGAAGGACCGCTGGCAGCATAAGTGAGTTTAGGCTGGAGGGTAGGAGGCTGTAGGCCGGAGGCATTCACTTTACCCCTAATGGGGTGACATGTTGTAGCCATGGGGTGTAAAACCATGGGTACAACTTGATTTCAACCAAGTCCCTAGGCTTACGCTTAAATGGTACTCACTTTACCAAGAGACCACCCAAGCAGTAGCTTTTTGGTACCTGTTTGAAAACGACTCGGAGAGTCGTTTTACGTAGCACGACTCTCCGAG
>CAZKTR010000937.1:0-1386 GCA_964555525.1 uncultured Pirellulaceae bacterium | reverse complement strand
GCTCAGCAAAAGCTAGAGAACCAGCACTACCGATCGCGGCGCATACTTATGCATAGCGAAAAGCAATTATCCAAAGCTCAGCGAGAAATGGGGCTCGACCCAATCTTGGACAACTTTGAATAAACTGCCGAAAAGAAAGGTGGCGACAGTGCCTCCGGCCTGTCTACGGGATGACGCTTCACCCTACTAGCGAACGGTTCGTTAGATTCGTCTGCTGGCATATTTTTTTCCCCAGCAACAAACCAAGGGCCATTACAATAATCCATAGGGATGAAAACTAGCGTCTCACCAAATACCTGGGATAGATTCTGGTAGAGAGTTTCTCAGTCGGACGTTTCCCGACCGTCAACGACGTGGAGTAACAAGATTTTCGCCAACGACCTTTCGACAATATTATTTCGAATTCAATACGAACGACTAAATGCCAACCGGCCAACAGCAACAATCACCGACGACTAGCGAAATTCGTAACGAAGTTCGTCGGACCCTAAAAAAGCTCAACGACCTCGCGCGGACTGAAACGAACTTCGATCAGTTTTGCGGTGCCGTATTAAGGGACGTTGTAAAGATCACGGGCGCGTATTGTGCAGTGCTGTGGCAATTCGATGGGCAAACCGCCCCAAAGATCACCCACAAATCAGGCGACTTCCCGCACGCCATCGCAGCCGAAGTCGTCACCGGCAACAATAAACTCCACGCCAACGCCATCGCCGAAGTCGTCACCAAGGAACTTCCCGTCGGCATCGCATCCGAGGCGTTCACCGGTCGCAACATGGCCGACAGTGAATCAAGCGATGAATCTTCGTTTTTACTCCTCCTGAGCCCCGTACACGATCGTCAAAAAAATTGTCGTGGCGCATTGGAACTCGTGCAACGCGGTGTCATCAGTGCGCAAGCCCAAGAAGGCTACTTGCGTTTCATGACCCAAGTCGCTCAGCTTTTCCTTCGTTGGAATGAACACCAAGACTTGGCAAAACTTTCAGAAGACGCCAGTGTCTGGGATAACCGAATCGCCTTCATCAACGAGTCTCATCGTTCGATCGATCCAGACGAAACCGCCTATTCAATTGCCAACGAAGCCCGACGTTTGCTCAAATGTGACCGCGTTAGTGTTGGGCGCTGGAACGGCCGCCGCTGTAAGATCAAAGCGATCAGCAGCCAAGACCGTTTTGACAATCGCGCTAACGTCGTCCGCTTGCTATCCAACGTCGCTACTGCCGCCGTCAAAGCGGACACGCGTCTGTGGATCGTCGGTGACACGGAGGGCATTGCTCCTGAGGTCGCCAAAAAAATCAATGAATACCTCGACGAATCGCACAGCCGAACTCTAGCGGTGATCCCCTTGATGGCTCGACCACCCGAGCTGGATGATTTGGAGATGAAGAG